>JASHVY010000407.1 GCA_030044345.1 Acetobacteraceae bacterium
AAGCGCGCGATCTCCTCGCGGAGTATCGGCGCCATGCCAGCGTCGAGGCGGCATTGGCCCATGCCTCGGCCTCCCTCGGCATCGATTTCTCGCGCTATGGCCTCGATGATCCGATCGAGGTCGGGCCGGGCAATGCCATCCGCTCGAATATCGAGGCGCTGCGAAAGAATGCCGGTCCGCACTGGACCAAGCACAAGCTGATCGATCAGTTCGTGCTGGGCTCGCGCCAGCCGCCGATCGTCGGTGCGCCCGAAGAGGTCGCGGACGCGCTGCAATTCTGGGTTGATGCGACAGGCGTGGACGGGTTCAATCTTTCCCGCACGATCGTTCCGGAATGTTTCGAATCTTTTATCGAGCGCGTCATCCCGATCCTTCAGGAACGCGGCGCCTATAAGCACGCTTATGCTTCCGGCACCTATCGCGAAAAACTCTTCGCGGGCGGCCCGCACCTCGCGCCGCCCCATCCCGCTGCGATCAGCCGTTGACCGAGAGCGGGATGCGTTCGCTCGCGCTCACCCACCCCGCTCTCGGTCTTTGTTTTCCCGCGTGATTCACGCCTCCGGTGAGTCCACCTTCAGCGATCACGCTTCAGGCCGCTTTCCGGTTGCCGAGGATCGCCCGCGCGCGCTCGAGATCGATCAGCGTATCGACACCGAGCGGCTCGCTCTCGATCACCGCGGCATCGATCCGCATGCCGTTCTCGAGGGCGCGGAGCTGCTCGAGATTCTCGCGCTGCTCGAGCACGCCCTGGGGCAGGCTTACGAAACGTTCGAGCGCGGCACGGCGGTACGTGTAAAGCCCGACATGGTGATAATGCGGGCCGGCGCCACCGGGAATGACGGCGCGGCTGAAATAGATCGCCCGCCCCACCTCGGCGCCGGGCGATATGGCGAGCGCGATCTTGACCACCTGCGGGGCCTGCAATTCGAGCGGATCGGTGATCACGGTGGCGAGAGTGGCGATGTCCACGGCGGGATCGGCAAGCGGGGCAAGGGTGGCGTGCAGGACAGGGGGCTCGATCGTCGGCAGGTCCCCTTGCAGCACGACGACGACGTCATGGTGTCGTTCGGGGTCGATGCGCGCGAGCGCGGCCTGCACGCGATCAGACCCTGTGGGCAAGGCCGGATCGGTGAGGATTGCCTGGCCGCCCACGGCACGGACGGCATCGGCGATCGGGGCATCGCCGCAGGCGACATAGACGGGCCCGATCTCGGCCTCGATCCCGCGCCGCCAGACATGGACGATCATCGGATCACCGGCAATATCGGTGAGCGCCTTCCCGGGCAGCCGTGTCGAACCAAGGCGGGTCGGGATCACGACAATGGGATGCACGGTCGAACGTTTTGCCTGACAATATGATGCTGCGCGTGCGTTAGAAAATTCGGGCGCCAGAACTTGCGCAATACACATGGCAGGATGAGGACAATTGTCCTCATCCTGCCAAACGAGATTGGCGTTCCCTCCCCAAACTTGGCCCGGATCGCTCCGCCGCGGCGCTTTTGTTACCCGGTTGATCATGCCGAGTCACGCATTTTCGTGCTTGCATCGCGAAGATTTCTGGGCCTTCTTGCGAACCTCGGTTGTGCAACGCACAAAAATTGCTGCATTGCAGCGGACCCGCAGATTATCAATATTCGCGTGGGATGACGGATCGCTTTGCCATCGGGGGGGGCCATCGGGGGCCATCTGGCCGGGCGCAGGTGGGGCGGTTAGGGTCTCGCCCGCAACCTCCCTGGAGAACGGAACGCAAGATGCGCCTTTCCCGCAGCTTTGTGCCGACATTGAAGGAAATTCCGGTCGAGGCGCAGATCGTCTCGCACCGGCTGATGCTGCGTGCCGGCCTGGTGCGGCAGACGGCCGCCGGGATCTATGCCTGGCTGCCGGCAGGATTCCGCGTGCTGCAGAATATCGCCGCGATCGTCCGCGCCGAGCAGGATGCCGCGGGCGCGCAGGAATTGCTGATGCCGACCATCCAGCCGGCCGAGCTCTGGCGCGAGAGCGGACGCTACGATGATTACGGAAAGGAAATGCTCCGGCTTCAGGACCGCCACGAGCGCGATCTCGTCTATGGGCCGACCAACGAGGAGATGATCACCGATCTCTTCCGCCAGTCGATACGCTCCTATCGGGAGCTGCCGCAGATTGTCTACCATATCCAGTGGAAATTTCGCGATGAGGTGCGGCCGCGCTTCGGCGTCATGCGCGGGCGGGAGTTCCTGATGAAGGACGCCTACAGCTTCGATCTCGACTATGACGGCGCGGTCATCAGCTATCGGCGGATGATGCTCGCCTATATGCGCACTTTTCGCCGCATGGGATTGAAAGCCATTCCGATGCAGGCGGAGTCCGGACCGATCGGCGGCAACATGAGCCATGAGTTCATCATCCTGGCGCCGACCGGCGAGAGCGAGGTCTTTTACGATGCCGCCTTCGAGGAAATCGATTATTCCGCCTCCGGTTTCGATATCTTCTCCGCCGATGATCTCGACCGGTTCGCCGGGCTGATGACCCGCCATTACGCAGCGACCGACGAGAAGCATGATCCGGCGCTCTGGGCCGAGCTTGCGCCCGAGCGGCAGCGGCGCGGCCGCGGCATCGAGGTCGGCCATGTTTTTTATTTCGGCTCCAAATACAGTGCCGCCATGGGTTTCTCGGTTGCCGGCGCCGATGGCCGCCCCGTCGCGCCGGAGATGGGCAGCTACGGCATCGGCGTGAGCCGGCTGGTCGGTGCGCTGATCGAGGCCTCGCATGATGAGGCGGGCATCATCTGGCCCGACGCGGTGGCGCCGTTTCGCGCCGCCATCCTCAATCTACGGCAGGGGGACGCGGCCTGTGACCGTCTCTGCGAAGCGCTCTATGCAAAGCTCGATCACGCGGCTCTCTATGATGACCGCGAGGAGCGGGCCGGCGTGAAGTTCGCGGATGCCGACCTGATGGGCCATCCCTGGCAGGTCATCGTCGGGCCGCGCGGGGCGGCGAACGGAACGGTGGAGCTCAAGCGCCGCGCCAGCGGCGAGCGTCAGGAGCTTGCCCTCGAATCCGCGCTCGCGCGCATCCTCTGAGCATGTTCGGTACTTTCGAGCGGGCCGTCGCGTTCCGCTATCTGCGCTCCCGTCGTGGGGAGCGCTTCGTCTCCGTGATCGCCAGTTTCTCGCTGCTCGGCATTGCGCTCGGCGTCGCAACGCTGATCATCGTCACGAGCGTGATGAACGGTTTCCGCCAGGAGCTCCTTTCGCGCATTCTCGGGCTGAACGGCGATCTCGCCGTCTATGCCTCGGCCGAGGGGCTCAAGAATTTCGATGCCACCACCACCGCTATCCGCCACATCCCGGGTGTGCTTTCGGCGACCCCGATCGTCGAGGGCCAGGCGCTGCTGACGAACGAGAGCGGTGCCGCGGTCGGCGGTCTCATTCGCGGGATCCGCCGGTCCGATCTCCAGGAGCTGCCCTCCGTCTCCGATCACGTCATCGCGGGCAGCCTCGATCATCTGGCGGGCGACGATGCCGTGGCGATCGGGGCCGGGCTCGCGCAGACCCTCGGCCTTACCATCGGCAGCCGACTCACGCTCGTCTCGCCGCAGGGCGCGGCCACGGTGATCGGAACCATCCCGCGCATCCGCTCCTATCAGGTGGTGGCGATCTTTCAGGTCGGGATGAACGAGTACGACAGCAGCTTCGTTTTTCTCCCGCTCGAAGCCGCGCAAACCTTCTTCCAAAAGCCGGACGAGGCGACGCAGATCCAGGTGACCGTCCAGCATCCGGACGCGGTGGGCGCGATCGACCGGGCGATCGCGCAAGCCCTGCCGGGGCAGCCGGTCCGCATCATCGACTGGACGCAGGCGAATGACAGTTTCTTCGCCGCCGTGACGGTCGAGCGCAACGTGATGTTCCTCATCCTCACGCTCATCATTCTCGTTGCCGCCTTCAATATCGTCTCCTCGCTCATCATGATGGTGAAGGACAAGACGAGGGATATCGCCATCCTGCGCACGATCGGCGCCGGGCGCGGCGCGGTGATGCGCATCTTCCTGATGTGCGGGGCCTCGGTCGGGATCGTGGGCACCGTGGCGGGAACGGTGATCGGCGTGCTCTTCTGCCGCAATATCGAGACGATCCGGCAATGGCTGCAATCCCTGACCGGGACCAATCTCTTCAACCCCGAGGTTTATTATCTCGAGCAGCTTCCCGCCGTGCTCGATTGGGGCGAGGTGGTGCGGGTGATCGTGATGGCGCTTGCGCTCTCGCTGCTGGCGACACTTTACCCGAGCTGGCGGGCGGCCCGCACCGACCCGGTCGAAGCGCTGCGGCATGAGTGAGCCTCTCGCGCTCAAGAATCTCTCGCGCACATTTCGCAGCGCAGGAGGCGATCTTCCGGTGCTCCGCGGGGCCGATCTCACCGTCGAGGCCGGTGAGATCGTGGCCCTGGTGGCGCCGTCCGGGGCAGGGAAATCGACGCTTCTCCAGCTCGCCGGGCTGCTCGAAAAGCCCGATGGCGGTGCGGTGGTGATCGAAGGACGGGATGCCGGCGCGCTCTCGGATGCCGAGCGCACGGCGCTCCGCCGCCAGCGCATCGGCTTCGTCTATCAGATGCATCATCTCCTCTCCGAGTTCAGCGCCGCGGAGAACGTGATGCTGCCGCAGCTCATCGCGAAAGTGCCGCGGCGGAAGGCGGAGGAGCGGGCGATGGCCCTGCTCGGCGCCTTCGGGCTTGCGGCGCGCGCGCGGCATCTGCCCGGCGCCCTCTCGGGCGGTGAGCAGCAGCGGGTGGCGATCGCCCGGGCGCTTGCGAACCGGCCGGTGCTGCTGCTCGCTGACGAGCCGACCGGCAATCTCGATCTGGCGACCGCTGCCGTGGTGTTCGAGGAATTGCTGGCGGCGGTGCGCGGTCACGGGCTCGCAGCCCTGATCGCCACCCACAACCCGGAGCTGGCGGGGCGGATGGATCGCCAGGTGACGCTCAAGGCGGGTAAGATCGCGCCACTCGCCTGAACCCGAATCGGAACCGGATCCTGCCGTGCCGTATGCGGACTTTGTGCATCTTCGCGTCCATTCCGCCTATTCGCTGAGCGAAGGCGCGATCAAGGCGGGCAAGATCGCCGCCCTGGCCGAGCGCGCTTCGATGCCGGCCGTGGCCATCACCGATACGGGCAATCTCTTCGGCGCGCTCGAATTCAGCGAAGCCTGCGCTGCGCGCGGCGTGCAGCCGATCCTCGGCTGCCAGCTCGCGCTCTCCCGCGCCGGGGGAAACGGCAACAGCAACGGCAATGGGCGGCTCGCGCCCGACCCGATCGTTGTTCTGGCGCAGGACGAGACGGGGCTTGCCAATCTCCAGCGCCTTTCCTCGCTCACCTTCCTCGAGACCGACCCCGGCCTGCGCCCGCAGCTTCCGCTCACCACCCTCGCCGCGCACGCATCCGGCCTCATCCTGCTCACGGGCGGCATGACGGGCCCGCTTGGCCGGCTGCTCGGCGAAGGCCAGGCCACGGAGGCATCGCAGCTTCTGGCCTCCTTCGCCGAAGCCTTCCCCAACCGCGTGGCTATCGAGCTGAACCGGCATGGGCTTGCGATCGAGGCCACGATCGAGCCGGGGCTCATCCATCTCGCGGATGAGGCGGGCCTGCCGCTCGTCGCCACCAATGACTGTCTTTTCGCCGATCCCGAGATGTTCGAGGCGCAGGATGCGCTGCTCTGCATCGCCGAAGGACGGCTCCTGAGCGAGACCGACCGCAGGCGTGCCACGCCCGAGCAATGGTTCAAGCCGGCGGAGGCAATGCGCAGCCTTTTCGCCGATCTGCCGGATGCCTGCGACAATACGCTCGCGATCGCCGCGCGCTGTTCCGTGATGGCGGAGGTGCGCAAGCCTCTCCTGCCGCGTTTTCCGAAGCTGCCGCCCGGCATCGACGAAACCGACGCGCTCACCGGGATGGCCCGCACGGGCCTTGCCCGCCGGCTGGAGGACCGCGACGAAGCGGACCGTGCCCAATACGAAGAGCGGCTCGAATATGAGCTTTCGGTGATCGCCGGGATGGGCTTCTCCGGCTATTTCCTGATCGTCGCCGATTTCGTGCAATGGGCGAAATCGCAGGGCATTCCGGTCGGCCCCGGCCGCGGCTCGGGCGCCGGCTCGGTGGTGGCCTGGGCGCTCACCATCACCGATCTCGATCCGATCCGTTTCGGCCTGCTCTTCGAGCGGTTCCTCAATCCCGAACGCGTCTCGATGCCGGATTTCGACATCGATTTCTGCCAGGATCGCCGTGACGAGGTGATCGCCTATGTGCGGTCCGAATATGGCGCCGACCGGGTGGCGCAGATCATCACCTTCGGAACGCTCCAGGCGCGCGCGGCGGTGCGGGATGTCGGCCGCGTGCTCGGCATGCCTTACGGGCAGGTGAACAAGGTTGCCGAGCTCATCCCGAACAACCCCGCCCATCCGGTCAGTCTCGAGAACGCGATCGCCGCCGAGCCGCGCCTTCGCGAGATGCACGACTCGGACGAAGAGGTACGGCGGCTGTTCGAGATCGCGCTCCGCGTCGAAGGGCTCTATCGCCATGCGAGCACGCATGCGGCCGGCGTCGTGATCGGCGATCGCCCGCTGATCGACCTGGTGCCGCTCTATCGCGATTCGCGCTCGGATTTCCTGGTCACGCAGTACTCGATGAAGCATATCGAGCATGCCGGCCTCATCAAGTTCGACTTTCTCGGCCTCACCACGCTCACGATCCTCAAGCGTGCCTGTGATTTCCTCGCCTCGCTCGGGATTGCGGTCGATCTCGATCAATTGCCGCTCGATGATCCCGCCACCTACGCGATGCTGAGCCGCGGCGATGCGAGCGGGGTTTTCCAGTTCGAAGGTCAGGGCATGCGCGATGTTCTGCGCCAGATGCGGCCCGACCGTTTCGAGGATTTGATCGCCGGCGTCGCGCTTTACCGGCCGGGGCCGATGGCGAATATCCCCGCCTTCTGCCAGCGCAAGCACGGCGAGACCTGGGAGGCGCCGCATCCGCTGCTGGAGGAAATCCTGAGCGAGACCTACGGCATCATGGTCTATCAGGAGCAGGTGATGCAGATCGCCCAGCTCATGGCGGGCTACAGCCTGGGCAGCGCCGATCTTCTGCGCCGCGCGATGGGCAAGAAGATCCGCTCGGAGATGGAAAGCCAGCGTCAGACCTTCATGGACGGCGCGGTCGCGCGCGGCATTCCGAAGCCCAAGGCCGGCGAAATCTTCGATCTGATGGCCCGCTTCGCCGATTACGGGTTCAACAAGAGCCATGCCTGCGCCTATGCGCTGGTGGCGTATCAGACGGCCTGGATGAAGGCGAACCATCCGGCGGTCTTTCTCGCCGCCTGCATGAGCCTCGCCATTTCGAACACCGACAAGCTCGCGGTCTATCGCCAGGAGGCGGCGCGGCTCGGGATTCGCGTGCTGCCGCCGGACATCAATCGATCGGGCGCGGATTTCTCCGTCGAGCGCGACGAGCAAGGGAGCCTTGCCATCCGCTACGCGCTGGCGGCGGTGAAGAAGGTCGGGCTGCAGGCGATGCAGGCGGTGGTGGCGGCGCGCGGGTCCCAACCCTTCGCCGATCTCGCCGATTTCGCCGCCCGTGTCGATCCGCGGCAGCTCAACCGGATGCAGCTCGAGAATTTGATCAAGGCCGGCGCCTTCGATTCGCTCGAACCCAACCGCGCGCGGCTTTTCGCCGCGGCCGAGACGATCCTGCGCCGCGCCCAGGCGACGGCCGCCGAGAAGGGAGCCGGCCAGATCGGGCTTTTCGGCGATGGCGCGGAGAGCGGGCTCGAGCTGCCGCGGCTGGCGGACTGGCCGCCCATGGAGCGGCTGGCCTTCGAGGCGGAGGCGGTCGGGCTTCATCTTTCCGCCCATCCGCTCGATGTCTATGGACCGATCCTCAAGCGGTTCGGGGTGGTTCCGAGCAACCGGATCGAGGCGCGTGCGACGGCCGGAGCGGCGCGCCTCAAGCTCGCGGGCACGGTGATCGCGATCAAGGAGCGGACGACGCGCACGGGCAGCCGGATGGCCTGGGTGCGGCTTTCCGATGCCGGCGGCAGCTTCGAGGTCACGGTCTTCAGCGAGGTGCTGGCGCGCACGCGCGGCCTGCTCGAAACCGGGGCCAATCTCCTGGTGACGGCGGATGCGCGGCTGGAGGGGGAAGCGCTCCGGATCACGGCCCAGGAAATCGCCGGGCTCGATCAGGCTGCGGCGGCAGCGGGCGAGGGTCTCCGCGTATGGCTCGACCGGGTCGAGGCGGTGGGGCCGGTCAAGACGCTGCTCGCCCACGAAGCGGGCGGGCGGGGCAGGGTGCTCCTGCTGCCGCTGCTCGCAGGGGCGCGGGAAGTGGAGATCACGCTGCCGGGCGGGTTCCGGGTGACGCCGCGGCTCGCCCAGGCGCTGAAGGTGGTGCCCGGGGTGGAGCGCGTCGAGGCTTTCTGAAATCCGCCGCAGAGATTGACTTTGCGGGGGGAGGGGCTATATCCGCCGCTCTCCTTTTGGACAGTTTGGATAGAGAGCGGGACCCGATCGATGGCGTTTGCAATTGTCCGCACGGGCGGCAAGCAGTACCGGGTCAGCCCGAATTCTGTTTTGAGGGTGGAACGGTTGGCCGGCGCCGAGGGCGATGTGATCACCTTCGATGACGTGCTTGCCGTGGGTGAGGGAGAGCGCGTCACGCTCGGGGCTCCGGTTGTTGCGGGCTCTTCGGTGACGGCGACCGTGATCGCCCAGGACCGTGACGACAAGATCCTGGTTTTCAAGAAAAGGCGGCGGAAGAACTCGCGCCGCCGCAAGGGTCATCGCCAGCACGTGACCGTGCTCCGCGTCGGTGAGATTCGGGGTGAGATCCTGGGCGAGACCCAGATGGGGCAGAACGATGGCGCATAAGAAGGCGGGCGGCTCCTCGCGCAATGGGCGCGATTCGCGTGGGCGGCGGCTCGGGATCAAGAAATTCGGCGGTGAGGCGGTGGTGGCCGGGAACATCATCGTCCGTCAGCGCGGCACCAAGGTGCATCCGGGTCTCAATGTCGGGCTCGGGCGCGACCATACGCTCTTCGCGTTGATCGAAGGGCGGGTCAGCTTCGCGCGGCGGAGCGACGACAAGGTGTTCGTCTCGGTGGCGCCGGCCGCCCCGGAGCCGCCGCCGGCTCCAGCCATGGATCTCCCCCCGGCGGAGTAGCACGCTCCGGCGCGAGCCCGTGTTTGAAAGGGATCGGCGCCGGCCGGTCCCTTTTTATTTTCAGCGACTTGTTCCATGAAATTTCTCGACCAGGTGAAAATCTACGTCCGCTCCGGCGATGGCGGGGACGGCGTGGTCGCCTTCCGGCGCGAGAAATTTCTCCCTTTTGGCGGCCCGGATGGCGGAAATGGCGGGAAGGGCGGAGACATCGTGCTCACCGCCGAGGATGGGCTCAATACGCTGATCGATTTCCGCTACGCGCAGCATTTCCGGGCCCGCAAGGGCGGCAACGGGGCGGGGGAGAATCGGACCGGGCGGAACGCGCCGGACCTCGTGATCCGGGTGCCGCCGGGAACCGAGGTGCTGGCCGATGACGGCACGACACAGCTCGCCGATCTCACGGGCGCCGGCAGCCGCATCATCCTGCTGGCCGGCGGGGATGGCGGGTTCGGGAACGCGCACTTCAAGTCCGCCACCAACCGCGCGCCGCGCAAGGCGACGAAGGGCTTTCCGGGCCAGGAGCGATGGGTCTGGCTCCGGCTCAAGCTGATCGCCGATGCCGGGCTGATCGGCCTGCCGAATGCAGGGAAATCGACGCTGCTCGCCGCTTTGTCGGCGGCGCGGCCGAAGATCGGGGATTATCCCTTCACGACGCTCCACCCCGTGCTCGGGGTGGTGGAGAGTGAGGGCGAGAGCTTCGTTCTCGCGGATATTCCCGGCCTGATCGAGGGCGCGCATGAAGGGGCGGGGCTCGGGACACGGTTTCTCGGCCATGTCGAGCGGGCGCGGGTGCTGGTGCATCTGGTGGATGGGGCGGCGGGCCATGTGGTGCGGGCCTGGCGGACCGTGCGGCGGGAGATTGCTTCCTATGGGGCGGGGCTTGCGGAAAAGCCCGAGATTCTCGTCCTCACCAAGCAGGATGCGATGAGCGCCCGGGAGGCGGCGACGCGGCGGGCAGCGCTCGAACGGGAGTCAGGGCGGGATGTGTTCCTCGTCTCCGCGGTGAGCGGGGTGGGGATCGCAGAGCTGAAGCGGGCGATTGCCGCCAAGGTGCGGGAACCGTGAGGGCCCGCGCATCCTCGCCCGGGCTCGTCGAGGCAAAGCGCGTGGTGGTGAAGATCGGCAGCGCGCTGATCGCCGATGCCAGCGCGGGACGGGTGAAGACCGCGTGGCTCGCGAGCATGGCCGCGGACATCGCCGCCCTGCGTGCGGACGGAGTGGAGGTGATCACCGTTTCCTCCGGCGCGATCGCGCTCGCGCGCCGGCTGCTCGGCTTTCGCGGCCGGCTGCGCCTGGAAGAACAGCAGGCGGCGGCCGCTGTCGGGCAGATCCGGCTTGCCCAGGCCTGGAGCGAGGCGCTTTCGGCGCATGGGCTCGTCGCCGCGCAGCTCCTGCTGACGCTCGGCGATACCGAGGATCGCAGGCGCTATCTCAACGCGCGGGAAACGCTCGCCACGCTGCTCGCGGCGGGCGCGGTGCCGGTGATCAACGAGAATGATTCGGTGGCGACGAGCGAAATTCGTTTCGGCGACAATGACAGGCTCGCCGCCCGCGTCGCGGCGATGCTCGGCGCCGACCGTCTGGTGCTGCTCTCCGATATCGACGGGCTCTACACCGCCGACCCGCGCCGGGACGAAGCGGCCGAGCATATTGCTGTCGTGGAACGGATTACCCCCGCGATCGAAGCGATGGCGGGCGATGCCGGCTCGCTCAGCGCGCGCGGGGGCATGCGAACGAAGCTCGAGGCGGCAAAGATCGCAACCCGTGCCGGCGTGGCCATGGCAATCGCGCGCGGAACGGGGCTGCACCCGCTCCGCGCGCTCGCCGATGGCGCGCGGGCGAGCTGGTTCCTTGCCGAGCCGGAAGGGGCGCAGGCGCGCAAGCGCTGGATCGCCGGCGTGCTGGCCCCGCTCGGAATGATCGCGGTGGATGCGGGCGCGGCGGCCGCATTGCGTGCCGGCCGCTCGCTCCTTCCTGCTGGCGTGGTCACGGTGACGGGGGAATTCTCGCGCGGCGATCCGGTGCTGGTGCGCGGGGTGGATGGAAAGGACATCGCGAAGGGCCTCTCGGCGTATGGGAGCGAGGATGCGCGAAGGATTGCCGGGCACCGCTCTTCAGAGATTGCAACCCTGCTCGGCTGGCGCGGACGGGACGAGTTGGTGCATCGTGACGATCTCGTGCTGCTGGACATGGGCGAAACAGGAAGGAAACGGTCCGGATGACGGCAGAGGATGGCAACGCCACGGCGCAATTGCAGGCCATGGCGGCACGGGCGCGCGAAGCGGCGCGAACGCTCGCGCGCGCCTCGCGCGGCCAGCGTGATGCGGCGCTCGAGGCGGCGGCGCGGGAGCTGCGCGCGCATGCAGGCATGATTCTTGCCGCGAACGAGAAGGATCTTGCGGCCAGCGGAGAGAGCACGGCGGCTTTCCGCGATCGGCTGACGCTCGATGCGGCGCGGATCGAGGCGATGGCAGCAGGGCTCGAGGCGATTGCCACGCTCCCTGATCCGCTGGCGCGAACCCTCGGGGAATGGACGCGACCGAACGGGCTTCGCATCCGGCGGATCGCACAGCCGATCGGCGTGATCGGGATGATCTATGAGAGCCGGCCGAATGTCGGCGCGGATGCGGCCGGGCTCTGCCTCAAGTCCGGCAATGCGGTGATTCTGCGCGGGGGCTCGGAAAGTTTCGCGAGCGCGGCCGCGATCCATGCGGCGATGGCGGCGGGCCTTCGCGTGGCGGGGCTGCCGGAGGCCGCGGTGCAGACGGCGCCGAGCCCGGACCGCGCCTTCGTGGGTGCGATGCTGGCCGCTTCGGGCGTCATCGACCTGATGATACCGCGCGGTGGCAAGGGGCTGGTCGAGCGGGTCGAGCGCGAGGCGCGGATGCCCGTGCTCGCCCACGCCGAGGGGCTTTGCCACACCTATGTGCACGCGGCCGCGGATCCGGAGATGGCACGGCGGGTGGTGGCGAACGCCAAGATGCGGCGGACGGGCATATGCGGGGCGACCGAGACGCTGCTGATCGATGCCGCCATCGCCGGACGGCTATTGCCCGCGATCGTCGGCGATCTCGCCGCCCTCGGCTGCCGCTTCCGCGCCGATGCACGGGCGCGGGCGATCATGCCGGGGCTTCCGGCGGCCGAACCGGGCGATTTCGATACCGAGTGGCTCGATGCGGTGCTCTCGATCGCCGTGGTGGATGGCGTGGAAGCGGCGATGGCGCATATCGCGCGGCATGGCAGCTTCCATACGGATGCGATCATTACCGAGGATCGGGCGGTGGCCGAAACATTTCTTTCCGGGGTCGATTCGGCGGTGGCGCTGTGGAATGCCTCGACACAATTCTGTGATGGCGGCGAGTTCGGCTTCGGCGCCGAGATCGGGATCGCCACGGGGCGGGTTCATGCGCGCGGGCCGGTCGGGCTCGAGCAGCTCACCACCTATCGCTATCTCGTGTTCGGGGCGGGCCAGATCCGGCCTTGACGGCGCGGGCAAAAAGATGAGGGCACGCTTATGAGATCCGTGCCGCGGTTCGGCGATGCACGGGCGCGGCGGATCGGTGTGCTCGGCGGATCGTTCAACCCGGCGCATGTCGGGCACCGGAACGTTGCGGAAGCGGCGATCCGCGGCCTCGGTCTCGACGAAGTGTGGCTGCTCGTCTCTCCCGGCAATCCGTTGAAGCCGGTTGCAGGAATGGCGCCGTTTCCGGTACGCTTGCGCTCGGCGGAATCGATTGCGGATGGAAAGCGCATTTTCGCGGTCGGATTGGAGGAGGCGTGGCACACGCGCTATACGCGCGACACGCTTCGCCTCCTCTGCCGGCGGTTCCGGCGGGCGCAGTTCGTTTGGCTGATGGGGGCCGACATCCTCGTGCAGTTGCCGCGCTGGCGGCGCTGGGAGGAAGTGGTGCGCCTGGCAGCCTTCGCGGTGCTGCCGCGGCCGGGATTTACGCTTGCAGCGCTCGCCGGCTGCGTGGCAGAGCGCTACCGGCATGCGCGGATGCCGCGCGGGAGCGGCAAATTGCTGCTGGCGAAGCGGAGAAATCCGCCGGCCTGGGTATTCCTGCCCGGCGCCGAAGACCCACATTCGGCGAGTGCG
>JASHVY010000408.1 GCA_030044345.1 Acetobacteraceae bacterium
GCCATTCTCACACAATGCGGTGCATGGATCCATCGGGCTGCCTGCCGCATCCGGGACAGAATGCCCTGGGCCGATGTCGATGAACTCGTCCAGCAGGGAATCATGATCGCTCTCGAGCAGCGGGAACGTTACATGCCGGAACGCGGTGTGCCCTTTCTGGCTTTCATAAAGCCCCGGGTTTTCGGCGCGATGATCGATCTTCTGCGTGCCGCCGGGGCCGGTTCGAGAGCGGCGGCTTCCCTCTCCGAGCTCGGTGAAGAGGATGAGGAGAGCGCGCTGGAAATCATCATCCGCCAGGAGGACATGAAAACCCTGGCTTATGCCGTCGACTCTCTTGAAGTGGATGAACGGACGGCGATTTCGCTTTTCTATCTGGAAGAGCTGACGAACAAGGAAGTCGCGATGGTGATGGCCATCGACGAGAGCAAGGCGACGCGCCTGCGCAAGCGCGGGATCCGGCGGCTCGCCGAGATCATCTCTACCGCATCCACGGTGCCTGCCGTGAAAGGGGCCTGACCGGTGCTTGCCATTTTCGGAATTGCGCTTGGCGTCTTCATCCTCTTCTACTCGAACCATCTCGAGGGAGCTCCGATCATTGCCCTCCTCAAGGCGGATGCGGCATTGATCGTCTTCGGCGGGACCTCGGCGGCCCTCATGATTCATGTCGGGCTGAGAGATCTCCTCTCCGCCATCCGCTCTCTTGCGTGGCTTGTCGTGCCGCCCAGAACCGACTCCTCGGCCTTCATTGACGAGGTTGCCGGCTGGGCGAAGGCGGCGAGGACCCGGGGCATTCTCGCCCTGGAAGAGGAAGCCGAGGGCAGCCGCGATCATTTTACGAAAACCGGCCTGCGGGCGCTGGTTGACGGGCGTTCGTACGAGGATATCCGTGAAACCCTGATCATGGTCGGTGATGCCGAAGAGCACCAGAATTCCGTCGCCGGCGAAGTGTGGGAGGCGGCGGGGGGCTATTCCCCGACCATCGGCGTTCTGGGCGCCGTCCTTGGCCTCATTCACGTGATGCTGAACATGAGTCATCCGGCCCTGCTGGGAAGCGGGATAGCGACCGCCTTTGTCGCCACGGTTTATGGCGTCGGCAGCGCAAATCTGATCTTCCTGCCGCTCGGGGCACGAATGCGGTCCGTCGCCAAGCATCGGATGATATATCGCGAGCTGGCGATGGAAGGGCTCCTGCTGCTGAAGAAGGAGGCAAGCCCGATGCTGATCAAGGATCGTCTCGAAGCCCTTCTGGAAAGCCGGCTGCGCGTGCGCAGGGAAATGGGAGAGCGCCGGGTCGAGGATCCTCAGCCGATGGAAGCGGATTGATGGAGCGGAAAAGGAACCGGCCCTGGCGACATCGCTCCCCCAATCACGAGCGATGGATGATCTCTTATGCCGATATGCTGACATTATTGCTTTCGGTGTTCATCGTACTCTGGGCCTCGGCCTCGACGGACAAGACGAAACTCGAGAAGGCGGCTGCCGGACTGCTCCAGGCATTCACGGGCACACCTTTGTCCGTTGTGCCCCCGCTCGTAACTCCGCGAAGCCCGTTCGAATCGACCCCCCGGCCCATTTCCATGCAGCACGCGTCCATGAGCGCCCCCCCTCCCTCGATCAAGCCGACAGGCGGGACGCCGGGATCGACGAAGACACTCGGCAAGATGCCGCCATCGCATCCGCCGTCCGCGACGGCAGCGGCCGAAAGACAGGGGCCGGAGCGAAACCTGCCTGTGAAATCGATCCTGCCCCTCGCCGAGCAAAGACGTCTTCAGCCCATCATCCTCGCCATGAGTGCCATTCGGGAACAGATCCAACATTTGCTGGCGCCGGAAATCGCCCGCCATCAGATCGAGATCTTCCGGCTTCCGTTGGCGATCCGCATTCGCCTGAATGCGCAAATTCTGTTCGATACCGGTGAGGCGGCTCTCACCAGGGATGCTCTCACCATCCTCGATCCGATCGGCGATGTGCTCGCCCATGTCCCGGCGGGATATGTCATCACCATTCAGGGCTACACGGACGACCGGCCGATCCATACCGCCGCGTTCGCATCGAATTGGGAACTTTCGACAGCGCGCGCCATAAGCGTCGTCAAGCTGTTTCTTGCCCGCGGTGTTCCCGGCGAAGCCTTGAGCGCGCAAGGCTATTCGATGTTTCAGCCGATCGCCAGCAATGCCACCCCGGACGGAGAGGCAAAGAACCGGCGGGTGGAGATCGTGATCACGGCGCCAAAGCCGGCAGAGGCGGACGATGGCGGATGAGCCGAAGGAAGGCGCATCTTCGGGTCCGATCAGGCCCTTTCTTACGGGACTCGCCGTCGCGGCCGGCTGGGGCGCGCTCAATGTGCCTGAAAAATTTTCTGCCGGCGTGCTCGGCGAATTTGCGGCAACGATGGCGGTCGTGACGCTCGTCACCGGCGGTGTTCTTGCCATGATGATCGAAGCCATCAAGCTCGCCGCGCGACATTGCCGGGAGCGGTTTCGAAGGTGATGGGGCGATTTCGGCCGATCGTTCCACGAGCCCCGTCCGCTCCAGCGAAGGATGCCGGGATTCCGGATGAGGAGACAGCCCGAAAGGATGAGGAAGCGAAACGCAGATCCTTGCTGAAGGCCGAGCTCGAGCGTGCGAAAGAGGAAGGGCACGGATCCGGCTACAAGGAGGGCTGGAACGCTGCCGCCGCAGATGTCCGGACGCGCCTCGAAGCACCGCTTGCCGATCTCGCCGGCGCATTGCGATCCAGGCTGGCCGAAATCGATGCGCTGCTGGCCGGCGTGACCCCTGATATCGCGCGGATCATCGTGCACCATGCGATCGGACTGGCTGAAGCCCTGGTTTCCGCCCCCTGCGCCTTCGACCGCACGCACCTCGCGCGGCGCCTGATCGCCGAAGCCGCGGCGGAAAATAGCCCGCCGAGAAAACTCACCTGTCTCGCCCACCCCGAAACCATCACCCTCCTCGAGGAGGATCTGCGGCGTGCCGACTGCGCCGCGGAACCTCATCCGGAGATGACGCAAGGCGGCGTCGTTCTGCGCCTCACCGACATCGATCCGGGGCGCGAGATCAGCGAATGGGATGCTTCGGTCGCGCGGCAAGTCGGGCTGCTTCGCAAGCTCTTGAGCGAGGGGGGAGCCACGCTTGGGGAATGAGCCTGGCGAGACTCTTCTCGCGACCATTGCCGCCGCCGTTGCTGCTCGTGCAGAAATTGCCGCGACCGGTCTTGAGCCTGTCCGCAGAAGCGGCTTCGTCGTGCGGTCCACCGGCGAGACGATATGGTCAACGAACCTCGCGGTGCCGACCGGTGCCAGATGTGTCATCGAGACCGCTTACGGGCCGCTCGGCGCCGAAGCCGTCGGCTTCGATCACGGCATGATGATGCTGATGGCCGAGCGCGGCAGCAAAGGCGTCCAGTTCGGCGATCGCGTCCTGGCCTCCCACGGTGTCGTTGCCGCCTCGGTGGGAGATGCCCTGCTCGGGCGGGTCCTGGACGCCTATGGCGATCCTCTCGACGGCGGCGCACCCCCAAAGACGGCCGAGCATTGGCCGCTCACCGGAACGCCCATCAACCCGATGACGAGGGCGCGCATCACACGCCCGTTCGATATCGGGATCCGTGCCGTCAATGGCCTCGCCACGCTGGGCCGCGGCATGCGTGTCGGCCTGTTCGCCGGCTCCGGTGTCGGCAAATCCACCCTGCTCGGAATGGCGGCGAGGCACGCCGAGGTCGATTGTGTCGTCACTGCCATGATCGGCGAACGCGGCAGAGAGGTTCGCGAATTCGTCGAGGATCATCTCGGAGAAGCGCGCGGCCGCAGCGTCGTGGTCGCGAGCGCCGCCGATCAGCCCCCGCTCGCCAGGATCCATGGCGCGCAAAGAGCGGCCTCGGTCGCGGAGTATTTTCGTTCGCGTGGCCGGAATGTTCTCTTCCTGGTCGATTCCCTGACCCGCCTCGCGATGGCCGGCCGGGAAATCGGGCTTTCGGTCGGCGAACCCCCGGCGAGCAAGGGCTATCCGCCCTCCGTGTTCGGGCAGCTTGCCGCCTATGTCGAACGCGCCGGCAACGGGAACGATGGGCAGGGCTCGATCACCGCGATCTACACGGTGCTCGTCGAGGCCGACGACCATATCGGCGATCCGATCGCCGACGCGGCGCGCTCCGTGCTCGACGGCCACATCGTTCTTTCCCGAAAATCCAGCGAAGCCGGGATCTATCCGCCCATCGACGCGGCGATGTCCCTTTCGCGCCCGATGCCCGCCCTGGTATCCGAGGAACACAACGCGGCAGCCCTGCGATTCCGGCTGCTATGGT
Organism: Acetobacteraceae bacterium; assembly: GCA_030044345.1. Lineage (GTDB taxonomy): Bacteria > Pseudomonadota > Alphaproteobacteria > Acetobacterales > Acetobacteraceae > JAKAWQ01. Next base: position 4,307 of record JASHVY010000408.1, read on the forward strand.
CGCGGCTCGAACAGAAGAGGGAGCTCGTCGATATCGGTGCCTATGCCGCGGGACGGGATCCGATTCTCGACGACGCCCTCGCCCGCAGCACGCGCATGGAGTCCTTCTTGCGCCAGGATAAGCGCAGCAAGATCTCCCTCGACCAGTCGGTCGCCGGCCTGCGCCGGGCCGTCGAGGAGATGTAGGCATGGCGTCAGCCCGCCTCATCCGATTGCTGTCTCTTCTGGCCGCCCGCGATCTCGCCGCGGCGGAAAGATGCGCCGGCGAGGCCGCCGCCAACCTTCGATCGATGGCCCGCAATGTGAATCTGCTCGATTCGTACACCCGGGAGCTTTCCGCCAGCTTGATCGACACTGCATGGAATGGTTACGATTTCGCGGTCACCATGGGGTTCAGAGCCAGCGGGATCAAGGCACAGAGCGATGCCATGGCGAGCATGGAGCGTGGGCGGAGCCTCCACCGTTCGGCTCTGGACCGTCTGGCCCAGGAGCTGCAACGGCGAGACGCCATCACCTCCGTGACGGAAGCCATGGAGACGGAAACCGAGCGGGCGCGTGCCCGCATCGAGGACCGCCGATAAAAACCATTACGCGACAGGAAGTTTCCGGAGGAAACAGAAATGGCAAGAGCCTATGCAAGCAGGATCATCCCCGCGCCGGCCGAAGCGGTGTGGCCGCTCGTGAGGGACTTCAATGCCCTTCCCGCCTGGCATCCCGCGATAAAATCGAGCGAGATCGAAGATGGCCGCGATGCCGACACGGTCGGCGCCATCCGTTCCTTCACCCTCGCCGACGGCACTCATGTTCGCGAGCGTCTTCTGGAGCTCGATGATTGCCGCTATCGCTTTCGCTACAACTTCGAGAAACCCGCCTTTCCGGTTGCGAATTACATCTCCACCTTCACGCTGATCCCGCTCACCGATCGCGACGCGAGCTTCGCCGAATGGCGGGCGGATTTCGACGAGCCTCCGGGCGAGAGCGGCCGTTATGTCGATATCGTCTCCAATGCCGTCTTCGCCGACGGGCTTTCGGCGCTTGCGGAAAAGACGGCAGGCCAGGCCATCCAAGCGGGCGCAACCCGCTGGCAGGGTTTCCGGCCGGCGAAAGTCTTCTGCGCTTCCGTCATCCGCGGACCCATCGCCGAGGTCTGGCGTCGCATCCGCGATTTCGCCGGCATGGGGGATTGGCATCCGGACATTCATGAGATGCGCATGCTGGACGGCGCGCGCCCCGACAAGGTCGGCGGCACCCGCGATTTCCGCGTGGGTGACAATGGTCTGCACGAGCAGCTCACGCTGCTCTCGGACCATCGCCACAAATTCCGCTATCGCATCACGAAGACCACCATGCCGTGGCTCAATTACCATGCCGGCGTACGGCTCCGTCCCATCACCGCGACGAACGAGACCCTCGCCGTCTGGACCGCCGACTGGACCGCCTCACCCAACGACGACCTTGCTCTCATTCCGGCGGTGCATCATGATGTCTTCCAGCGCGCGTTCGATACCCTGAACGAACGCTTCTTTGCACGCTCGACATGAGTCCGCCCCCCATTCCTTTGAGCGAACTCACCGAGGCAACGGAAGAGCCGCCGGAGATGGAACCCGTCCGCTCCTGCCGCCCGACCATAACGGAGAGAGACTATGAGACTTGGCCTGTTCATGATGCCGCTTCATGATCCCAGCCGGAACTACACGGATGTCCTGAAGCAGGATCGCGAGGCGATCCTGCTCGCCGATCAGCTCGGCTATGATGAGGCCTGGGTCGGTGAGCACTACTCGTGCAAGACCGAGCCGATCACGAGCCCGCTTCAGTTCATGGCGACGCTCATTCCGATAACGAAGCGGATTACCTTCGGCACCGGCGTCATCAACCTGCCGCAGCATCATCCGGCGACCGTCGCCGGAGATGTCGCCTTGTTCGATCATCTCTCCGAGGGCCGCTACATCATGGGTGTCGGTCCCGGAGGTCTCGGCTCCGATTTCGAGCTTTTCGAGACCTTCGACAAAGATCGCACCGCGATGATGACCGAGAGCATCGACACCATCCACCAGATCTGGGCCTCCGATCCGCCCTACCGGATCCACGGCACGTTCTGGAACGTCGTCGTCGATCGCGAGACCCAGTTGCATCTCGGCATCGGGCCGATGCTGAAGCCGTATCAGAAGCCCTATCCGCCCCTCGCGGTCTCGGCGATGAGCCCGAGATCTTCCACCGCGCGGCTTGCCGGCGAACGGGGCTGGGGGATGGTCTCGGCCAATTTCACCCCGAGCAGCCAGGTGCTAAGCCATTGGCAAGCCTATTGCGAGGGCGCCGAGAAGGCAGGGCGCCGTCCGGACCGGGCCAACTGGCGGGTCGCCCGCAGCATCCTCTGCGCGGAGACGGACGCGGAAGCCGCCGACTACCTCGCCAATGAGAATTGCAGCCCGGGCTGGTACTACGCCTATCTGCGGGACAATCTCCGCACGTACAAGATGACCAAGATCTTCAAGCCCTATGAGAGCATGTCCGACGATGAGCTGACGGTCCCGCGCATGCTGGAGATGATGGTGATCTCGGGCAGCCCGGCAACCGTGCTCGATCGGCTGGTGGCCCTGGTGGACGAGATCGGCTGGTTCGGCACCCTTCTGCTCACGCACAAGGATTGGGACAATCCGCCGCTGCACCGCAAATCCATGCAGCTTCTCGCGGAACGCGTGTTTCCGCGGCTCGGCCAGCACATGCAGACACGCCAGGCCGCGGAGTAAGACCGCTCTCGCTTTGTTTTCTCGATCAATTTCATGGCTTTGGCGGATCGCTTCGCTTATCCGCCAGAAGCCATATTGATCTAGCGCAGGATGGGATAGGCGCCGGCCAGGCCGGCGTCACCCCAGGCCGGAGCGAAGGGCGAAAGGTCGATCTCCGGCGCCTTGCCGAGTGCGAGTGCCGCAAGCAGCCGCCCGGCATAGGGCCCGATGGTGAGCCCGACCGCGCCGAGCCCGTTGCCGATCACGAGCCCGGCCAAGCCCGGCACCAGGCCCAGCATCGGAACATGGCCGGGCCCGACCGGCCGGAACCCGACCCGGGTCTCGAGAAGGGTCGCATCCGCGAGCCCTGGGGCAATGCGGAGCGCCTCGGCCAGCACCTCCGCGACCCCGCGCGCGGTGATGCGATGATCGAACGCGGCATCCTCGCGCGTGGCCCCCACCACCACGCGCGATCCCTCGAAGGCGAGCAGATAGTGCGAGCCGGCCGGCAGGATCACCGGCCAGGCACCGCTCTCCGCCCCGGGCAGGAGGAGATGAACGATCTGCCCGCGCTGCGGTGCGATCGCGAGCTTCTTCCCGAGCGGGGTGAGCAGAGAAGGCGCCCAGGC
>JASHVY010000409.1 GCA_030044345.1 Acetobacteraceae bacterium
GGACGGGAGGATCCTGCCGCACTTTCCTGGGATCAGGCCGAGAGGAGTGAGCCCCCACGATGCTCGATGAGCGATGGGTCTGGGTGCTTTATTTTGTCATGGTGCTGGTGCTCGTCCTCCCCGGAGCCTTTTATCTCTCCCGCAAGGTTCCCATCGCAACGAAGCTCATATGGGGCCTGGTCTGGTTTTGCATCTTCGTGGCCTGCATGATTCTCTACCGCTACCTTTCCCCGTTTTTCTGAGTGTTGCTTGCGGCAAGAGGACACCCGATACAGATTGGCGCGGAGCCTCCAGATCGGGATGAGATCACTCGCGCTCACCCATCCCGCTCTCGGTCCCCATTCTCAATCATTGTTTCCTCGCGTGATTCAGACCTTCGGTGATCCCACCTCCGGTCATCACGCTTCCATGAGCATCGCGCCATCCGATGGCTGCCGGTCATGTGGCGTTTGCGAGATTGAACAGCTTGCGCAACTGATCGGAGAACCAGCCGGCGACGCTATTTCCCGGGACGGCCTCATCCATGTCGGGAAGAGCAATCATCTGGCCCGACACCCGGCGTCGCGCAAGCTCGCAGCCCAATTCCTGGGTGACTGTCGAACGCGCCTCCAGGATCGGTGCCAAATCCTCTTTTTTCAGCTCATAAACCGTGGTGAGCACGAGCGCCGAAAGCTTCCCCCAGGTCGGAGTTCCATTGAGGAGGCCCATCTCGCCGAAATGGTCGCCCGGACCCAGACGTGTCAGCTCAACTTCCTTCCCAGACGCAGCGTAGGTCAATGAAAGAACGCCTGTGCCGATGATGGAAAGACTGTCCAGGACCACGCCGGGCTCGAACAAGGTCTCCCCTTGGTCGAAAGTCCTCTCCTTCACTTTCGTGGCAAGCAGGCGACGTTCGTCCGACGTCAAGGCCGCAAAGATCGCAACCAGGTCGATCGCCCTTTCCGCCTGGCTCGAGCCCTTCGTCGGGGTCACCATCCCGGACATCAAGGAAGCGGAGGTATCGCCCGGGGCCAGATCGATGCCCGCCGCGGCAACGTGCCGATAAACCAAATCCAGGAGCTCGTTCTGCGCACGAATTGCATCGGCGATATCCTCCATGAAGAATGTAATCTCGAATTCGGTGCCGGTCCCCGTGATCGACTTGACCGTGATCGATGGAGCCGGCGACGTCAGGATGGGCCGACAGTTCAAAATCGCCCGTTCGAGGATTTTGGTGCCTGCTCCCGGTGGCGTTTTGCCGTCCAGCCGGATCGTCACAGACGTTCCGTGAATGCGGGAGGGCGAGCTGGCGTTTACGAGCTTCGCCTTGGCAATGGAGCTGTTCGGCACGATTGCCAGGTCGTGCTTCGCTGTCATGAGATGCGTCGCGCGCCAGTTCATCTCGATCACGCGACCATCGGTTCCGCCCTCGATGCTGATCCAGTCGCCTGGCCGATAGGGCCTGCTGAAATTGAGGACGATACCGGAAAAAACGTCGTTCAGGGTGCTTTGCAGAGCCAGTCCGAGGATGATGGCGATGACCCCGGAGGTTGCAAGCAGGCCCTGGATCGGCAGGTCAAAGACGTACGCAATGACGGCAAGGACGGCGGCGAGATAAATCAGGCCGGCGAGGAGGTCTTGCAGCAATTTCCCTTCGCGTGGCCGATGCTCGGCGACGACGAAGGCCTGGACGACGCCAACCAGGAACCAGGCCACCCATAGCCACCACGCGATCGCCAAGATACGCCGGGCCGCATCCTCGATGAGGATGCCAGTAGGCTTCAGGGGGCGGTAAGGAACGACGCTGGCCTTCAGCAGGATGATCGTAAGGGCGACGAGAAGAATCACCCGGGTCACCGCCCGGCCGCGGGGATGCGCGCGAAACAGCAGATGCATCAGCAACGCGCCCAGGGCGAGAACAACGGCCGAGATGACCAGTGGATCGCTGACGACAGCCATCGTCGCCACCGGAAGATTGGTCATCTTGCTGCTTCTCCCTGCACGAGCCGATCCGTCCGGCTGCCCGGGTTTCGCAGGCCCGCGCGAACGCGGCTGCGAAGTTGCGTCAAGGCGGGATGACGTCGAGGCGGCAGCCGGGGCCAGCGATACGGACACATGATCCAAAGTCTCCTGACAAAGGGCACGGCCGGCTGCACTGGCGGTTCAGGGCTGGCGGTTCAGGGTAGGATTGCGTGCCTTGCGCCAACGGGTCTGATGACGTGGCTGTCGGTCACCTGTCACGGGGTCCCCGCGAACATGTTGGCGGGGACCCGATCATGTTTGCAAGGATTATGGCGTTGCCGGGCCCAGGGGCGCGGTGTGAAAGCCGATTTCCAGCAGAAGGGCCTCACCGAAGCGCCGGGCGAGAAGGGCCCGGCCCCCCTCCCCCGATCGCGCCGCCTCTTCGTCAACCGCGCGCTTGAGCCAGGCAACGCCCGCCGCGAAATCGGCAGCCGCATGCAGCGCAACCCAACGGGCAATATGTGGGTCGGCGATCGGCCGCGCCGCCGCGCGCCGGCACCACGTCTCATACATCCATTCGGCGGCCAGCATCGCCGCCAGAATCTCCGCATAGCCGCCAGCGCGCGCGATTCCGAGCATGCCCTCGCGAAAAGCGACGACGGGCTGCGGAAAGCTTTCGCGCGGCTCGGGCCTGGCGCCGAGGGCGGCGAAAACCTCCTCGAAGTAAGGGACCTGCTCCTCGGCGAGCGCGCGGAGGACGGAGATGAGATGGCGCTGCGCGGCATATCCCCGCGCCTTGATGAGCGCCTGGGCGAAGATCTCGATGGCGGCGCCGACGAAATCCCGCTCATAGGCCAGATAGCGAAGGAATTCTTCCGGCGCGAGCTGCCCGCCCTCGATGGCGCGCACGAACGGATGGGCCTGCATCGCGTCCCAAGCCTTGCGGTTCGCTTCCCGGAGGGTTTCGTGGAAGGGCGCGCTCATTCCCCGCTCACCGGATCTTCCTGGCGGCAGCGATGAATTTGCGCACGCGCGCGGGCTCGACCGGGTTCCACCACACACCACCCTCTTTCAGGGCGCTCGCGACGATCACGCCATCCACGGCGGCGAGAATTTTCCCGACATTGTCGGGCGTGACCCCGCTGCCCACCAGCACCGGCAGATGGGTTGCGGCGCGGATCGTGCTGATCTCCGCATCGCTCGCCGCATCGCCCGTGCGGCTGCCGGTGGCGATGACCGCATCGGCGTGAAAGAAGGCGACGTCGCGGACGAGCTCGGCAACGGGCCGGTCGGCGACGATCGCGTGCGCCCCGTGCTTCACATGCGCATCGGCGAAGACCGCGATCTCCGGGGCGCGGATCGCGGCGCGATAGCGCAGGGCCATCGCCGCCGCACCCTCGACGAGACCCTCATTGGCGACATAGGCATTGGCCCATTGGTTGACACGGATGAAGGCCGCACCCGCGGCCTTGGCGACAGCGAAAGCATGGATCGCGCCATTGGCCAGAACATTGATCCCGAGAGGCACGGCAAAGCGCGCCCGCACATGATCGGCGATCACGGCAAGGCAGGACGCGGTCTCGGGGCCGAGATCACCGGGCTTGAGGAACGGGATATCGCCGTGATTCTCGACGATCAACCCATCCATTCCGCCCGCGACATAGGAATCGGCGTCCGCGAGCGCGCGGTCGATGATCGCGCTTATCGGCCCGCCCTGGTAATCGGGCGAGCCGGGCAGCGGCAGGCAATGCACAACGCCGATCACGATCTTTTCTCGGCCGAAGATGCGGCGTATCGCATCCGCACCGGTCGCGGCGACGGGCTTCGCCTCTTCCTCACTCACGGACCAGCTCCATGCGCGCTCCCCTCAGGCAGGCAATCGTTATCGGCAATGCGACGCTCGATGAGACCTTCGCGCTCGATGCGCTGCCGCGCCCGGGCGAGAGCGTGCTGAGCGGGCCACCGACGCGGGATCCGGGCGGGAAGGGCGCAAACCAGGCTTTGCTCCTCGCCCGCGCCGGGCTCGCGGTACGGCTCGTCGCGCGCATCGGCCGCGATCCGGAGGGTGCGTTCCTCCGCGCGCGGCTCGCGGCGGAAGGCCTCGCCGCAGGATTGATCGAAGGTCCGGAGCCGACCGATCGCTCGGTCATCCTCATCGACAGAACGGGCGAGAACTGCATCGTCACGACCGCGGCCGCGGCCGATGCCATGACGCCAGCGGATGCCGAGCGCGCGCTCGCGGAGGCTTCGGCGGACACGCTCCTGCTGCTCCAGGGCAATCTTTCGCTCGAGACGACGCGGACGGCCCTCGCCGCCGCCCGCGCGCGCGGGCTCATCACGATCTTCAACCCCGCGCCGGTGAAGGACGAATTCG
>JASHVY010000410.1 GCA_030044345.1 Acetobacteraceae bacterium
TGCTGATGATCCGTGGCGAGGAGCCGATCTACGGCCGGGCGCGGCACTATGCCGTTACGGCCGGGCTGATCGCCGCCGCGCTCTTCGTGATCGGCGGCATCTGGATCCAGTTCATCAAAGGTTTCGCCTATGTCGGCGCGGTCGATCCGGCGATGGCGGCGAGCCCGCTTGCAAGTCCTGCGGTGACAGTGCGCACCGGGGCCTGGATGGACAATTTCCACGCCCACCCGATTCTCTGGCTCGTTCCTCTGCTCGGCCTGATCGGCATGCTCGGCTGCGCGCTCTCGCTCCGGGCAGGCAAGCCCATTCTCGGCTGGTGGCTCGGTGCGCTCGCCTGGATCGGCACCATCGGTACCGCCGGGGTGGCGATGTTCCCCTTCCTGATGCCGTCCACGACCATGCCGAGCCAGAGCCTCAGCGTCTGGAATGCTTCAAGCAGCGCCTACACGCTCGGCTGGATGCTGGCCTTCACCGTGATCTTCGTGCCGGCGATCATCGCTTATACCTCCTGGGCCTTCCGGATCATGGGCGGGAAGGTGCGGACCGAGACCGTCGCCAAGAACGATCACTCCTACTGACGCATCCCTTCGCTCGCGGAGGAATTTTCCGATGTCCAACGCCGTAAAAATCTTCGCTCTCGCGCTGGTGCTGGCGCTCGCGCTTTTCCTTGCCGTCATCTGCGGCGGCTATGCGCCCTGGTATTTCGCCTGGCTCGTCGGAACGACGATGATCGTGCTGATTTCGGTGAGCGGCGCGGTGCTGTTCGAGACACAGGAGGCCGCGCGCGAGGCGCGACCGCAGCGAGGGGAGCGCGGACAATGATCGGCGGACTCGAGGGGATCATCGTCTTCATCCCTCTCATCTATCTTCTGCTCTACATCATCGCCTGGCTCTATACGCGGAAGAAGTTTCCGTAGATCGGCACGGCTTCTGGTGGAATCGGGGCACCCCGATTCCAGTCAGGCGCGATCCGCTCTCGTGCCAGCTTTCCATGAAAGCTGAGACAGAGTTCTTTGTTCCAGTGGCCTTTGTCCAAGTGCCCGATTCATGCGGCGAAAAGTACTCGCTCCGCGGATCACTTTTCTCTTCGATCGGGCACCAGTTGTTTGATCCGTTGCTCCATGAACTGTAACCGCGTTCCGCATCGCCGAGATATCGTGCTTCAGATATCCACTCCCGCCTCGGCATGTGCGACTCTCTCGCCTCGTTCTGATTTTCTCAATCACCGCAGTCCATATCGAATGAGCCTGGGTGCTGACTCGCCTTTTTGATCTGTCAGCAAAACTATTCAGGCGAACAGCGACGGCAGGAACTCCGTGGCGTCCCACGCACTTGCGCCGATACGTTGTAATGATTGCCGATAACAATCAATCGTCATTCTCCAATACGCCAAGTCTGAGAACCCCTCAAGCTCAGTCCCTGCCGACAGTCGCGTTGACAAGCGACAGTGTGCCGTCCCACGGGGTGGAGACAACGGCAGGATCACGGCCTGGAAATCGTACCTCAGATCAACTGTACCCGCGGTTTCACGCCACGCTTCGGGCATGCAAGAGGACGGAGTGCTTCTTGCCGGGACTCGGGCCGCCGCGGTGGCTCATCTCGCCTGACTTTGTCATAAAGTTCTGTACAGCTCGACTTCGCCTGTGCAGGCACGGAGATTCGCACTCGTGGAGGCAAGGGTTAGGAATTTTCGCGTCACACCCGAACGGGTGAAGGCAACACACCAATCGCTCCATCACTTCATCGCCAAGACCAATTGCGCTATGAATCCAAACGAGGGATGCGTTCGCGGGCAGCCCTAACAATCGGCTAAGCCGATAGCGGATTGACTGCCATTGGGAGTTATCCAGCCAAAAGTTGACGCAGCCGCGCCGGCGATCTCAATCGCAAATGGCCGTCACGCGGCACCGCTTGTAACCAGGACGGGAAGCAACCCGAATAGCAGCGGAGAGAAGCGAAGAGATCGGAAGACGGGTTGCGTATGGCCATGTACTTCAAAATTGCGGAACGCGGTGCTGGCCCCTATTGGCCGCTCGCGATACTGCGTTGGATCATGGTTCTGATCTTTCTCTGCTTTGGTATTCAGAAATTTACGCCGCAATCTGCTCATGGCATTGCTCAGTATATTGTCAACAGCCCCTTTATCTGGTGGCTTTCCGTATTCGGTGAAAGAGGTGAAGCTTATATCCTCGGTGTCATCGAGCTCAGCACGGCTACGCTTCTCGGGATCGGAGCATTCAACCCGTTCCTCTCGGCACTCGGATCGCTCATGGGTGTTGGGACGTTCCTGATAACATGGTCTTTCTTCTTCACGACACCCGGTGTCGTGAAATGGAGCTTCTCGTCTGATCCAATAGCGTGGAATCTGACGGGCGAATTTCTGTTCAAAGATGTGGTACTGCTCGGCGTCTGCGTCGTGCTGTTGCTAGCTTCGTTGTCCGGCCTCCCACGTCTCCCGGGTAAGGGAGGCAGAAGCTGACAGTCTGCGGTACCGGCTTGGCCTATGGAGAAGGCTTGAGCGGCGGATGTTAGAGGGCATTGTCAACTCAACTCGACTACGCTCGCCCGCGCACAACTTTGCTTCGCGACCCAACCGGCTTGCGCGATTTGGCATGCCACCCGGGGGCCCTAAATGCAGAAAAGTTACAGAATCTTGCTGCGAACGGGGTAAAGTTGACAATGCCTTCGAGAGTTCGGTCGTATAGACCCGCAAGGCTGCGGAGGCATCTGTGGCGTCCTGGTATTCCTACGACTTGATGAGTGCTATTGCCGCGCGTGGAGCCGCCGATCGAGCGCCCCCATCTGAACAAGAATGCCGTGGCAGACATCGTCACACGTCACCACGCCGAGCTGATTCAGGCTGTCTGGCCGTTACTTTGCGTCTGGTGGCACGAATGTTGGGTTCAGCCCTGTCCGGGGGGTGCAGGCAGAGTGAACTGAAAGAGGGCGCCTCGAGGTACATCCGCGGTCGCCCACAGTCGTCCGCCGTGGGCTTCGATAATCGAACGGCAGATCGACAGCCCCATGCCCAAGCGATCGGGCTTGGTCGTGTAAAAGGCGTCGAAGAGACGGTCGAAACTCTCAGGGGGCAGGCCTGGACCGGAATCCTGCACGGCAACGAGCAGCCCGCCTGATGGATCTCTCCTCGTGCCAATCTGTAGCTCCCGAGTCCCCTCGCTGACGCCGCTCATCGCTTGGACGGCGTTGTTTATCAGATTCAGAATCACTTGTTGCAATTGAATTCGATCTCCGAGAACGAGCGGCAGCCCATTGGCGAGCTCAGTGCGCGAGGAGACGCCGTTCTTCAGCATTTCGCTGCGAGTGAGGGCAATGATTTCGAGAATGGCTTCGTTGATGTCCAAATGCTCTTTCCGTGGAGGCGCCTTCTTGATGAGGGCATGAATCCGATCGATGAAGTCGCCGGCTCGATTGCCATCCTTGACGACACGGTCGAGGGCCTGCCGAACCTCCTCCAGATGAGGCGGCTGGGTGGCGAGCCAGCGCAAACCGGCGCTTGCGTTCATGACCGCTGCGGCGATTGGCTGTTTCACTTCATGGGCAATCGAGGCCGTTAGCTGCCCCATTGTCGTGACGCGATTGGCGCGCGCGAGCTCCATCCGTGCCTCGCGGTATCGCCGCTCGCTCTCCCGCAGGGTTTCCTCGGCTCGCTTGCGCTCGGTCAAGTCGAGCACGAAGGCGACACCCTCGTCCCGCTTTCCCTCCAACAATGCGGCGCCGACCAGGACCGGCACGCGACCTCCGTCTTTGCGGAAATATTCCTTCTCGAAAGGCTCGTAGATCCCCTTGGCGGCAAGTTCTGCCAATGCCTCTTCGTCGGCCCCGTGCCACTCGGCGGGGGTCAGATCTGTCCAGCGCACACGACCTGACACGAGATCGTCACGGCCAAATCCCACGATGCGGAGAAAGGCTTCATTGGCCTCGATAATTCGACCTTCGAGCGTCCAGATGACGATGCCGATGATGTTGGCTTCCACCAATCGGCGGATCCTCGCTTCCCGCTCCTTGAGCTCGCTATAAAGCCGGGTGTTTTCAAGTGAGATCGCGGCCTCCGAGGCAAGCAATTTTAGGATCGTCATCCGCGCGGGCGTGAAAACGTTGGGGGTCAGCTTATTTTCGAGGTAGAGCGCGCCGATCAATTTGGCCTGCTTGACCAACGGCAAGCACAGAACAGAACGAGGGCGATATTGATGGAAATATGCATCCAATGGAAACG
>JASHVY010000411.1 GCA_030044345.1 Acetobacteraceae bacterium
TCCAAAGCCTGGGCCTGAGCGAATGGGGCGCGGGCTTCACCTGGGGGAATGTCGCGGGGCTCGATCAGATCCTCTCCTATCAGCTCACGCGCGCCTTCTCCGGCCGCTACACCGCGCATGCCATAAGCTGGAGCGCGCCGCTGCCCTGGCGCGACCAGCTCGTCATCTTCGGCTCTTACGAGCTCCAGGTTCCCGAGATCGCCTCCGGATTCGACGATACCGGCCGCTCAGGCCAGGCGAGCCTGCGCTATGTGCATCCGCTGCCGCGGCTTCCCTGGCTGCGCCAGGGGATCTCGTTCGGCTACGATTTCAAGATCACCAACACCAATCTCGATTTCGGGGGATTCACAGTCTTCTCCGGCGCGGCCGAGATCGACCAGTTTCCGCTGATCTACGCCGCAACGGAGACCGACCCGTTCGGCCGCACCGTGCTCGAGAACGATCTGGTGCTGAGCCCGGGCGGGCTGACCGGATCGAACACCAATACCGCCATGTCCACCCTCGTGCCGGGGGCCATGGCCCGCTATGTCTATGATCGCCTCGCCGTGACGCGGCTGACGGAGCTGCCCAAGAATCTGACCTGGGTGGCGCGGGCGGTGGTGCAGGTTTCCAACCACAATCTGCTCGACAGCGAGCAGCTCGAAGGCGGCGGGCCCGGCAGCGTGCGCGGCTATTTCACCGATACCGCGCTCGGCTCCGAGGGCGAACTGGTCAGCATGGAGATCCGCTCGCCCCCGGTCAGGCCGCTCGGGCTGCTCGGGCTGCATCTGCCGGCGGAGGATGAGGCCCAGCTTGGCGTCTTCTGGGATTACGCTAATCTCTATCAGGTGCAGTCCATACCAGATTTGCAGAACCATGTCGTTCTCGGCTCCGTCGGCCCCGATCTCTCCTATGCGCTCGGCCGTTTCGCGAGCGTGAGCGCAAGCCTGGGCTGGCAATTGCGCCCGCCCCCGGGCACCACCAAGACCGGCGCCTTCGCGCAGGTTTCGCTGATTGCGGGATTCTGATGATGCGGCAAGGATTTCTCTGCACCCTGGTGGCGATGGGGCTTGCCGTCGCGACGGCGCACGCGGCCGCACCCCCCCTGCCCCCGGTTCCCCCACCGGTTCCCCCACTGGCCCCGCCGCCGACGCAGGCCCCGGCCCCGGCGCAGGTCCCGGCACAGACCCCACTGGCCCCGCAATCTTCTTCCGCCGAGATCGATGGCTTCCGCTCGGCGCATTTCGGAATGGACGCGGCTTCGGTGCGCGCGGCGATCGCGGCGGATTTCCATCTTTCCGGCGCCTCGGTGCATGCGGCCGTGAACCCGGTGCAGCGGACCGACGTGCTGCGCATCCGCGTCCCGGACCTCGTAGCGGGAGGCGGAACGGCGCAGATCGACTATATCTTCGGCTATCGCAGCCATGCGCTGATCGAGGTGAACATCCTCTGGTCGGCCGCCACCGATTCCAGGATGACGCCGGCGCAACTGGTCGCGAACGGAAGCGCGATCAGCGCCTATTTCGCGCGGCAGGGATTTTCACCCCAGGAAACCGTGCAGAACGCGCTCCTTCCGGACGGCAACGTGCTTTTGTTCCGAACCAGGGATGATGCCGGCCGCGCCGTGGTGCTGATGCTCTCAGGCAAGCGCGCTCCCGATTCCAACGGCAAGGGCGAGACTCTCACGCCCATGGCGCTCGCCCTCGTCTATGCCGCAGACCCGGCGCATCCGGACGTCTTCTCGCTCAAGAAGGGGTCGTTCTGAGCGCGGCGCGCAGCGCGCTCACCTCGCTTCGCAGGCGCTCGATCTCGGCCCGCTCATAGCCGAAGGCGGCACGGGCGGCGAATTCGCCGATGAGCGCGCGCTCATCGGCATTGATGTCGCTGCCCGAAAGGTGCGGGCCGAAAAGGGCGACGGCGATGCCTTCGGCCTCACCGCCGCGAACAGGCACCGCGAGGCAGGGCGCCTGATCATCCGCGGGCAGGCCGGGGCGCTGCCACTGGCCGCGCGGCAGTGGCAGTGGCGCGCCGCGGGCGAGGCTTGCGAAAATCTGCGCATCCCTCTCCCGATCGAGCGTGGCAAGCCCGTTCTCTGCCCATCCGATCGAAGGACCGGCGCGGCGAAGCGCGCCATCGATCCAGCGGAAAACGGCGGCCGAGGACAGCCTGAGCCCTTCCGCCGGGGCTTCGGCGAGCAGCCGGTCGATCGCGGCGAAATCCTTGCCGTGCAGGATCGCCTCGCCGGCCTCGCGCAGCTCTTCCCGGGCATGATGATAGCGCCGGTTGAAGGCATGGTCGGCGAGATCGACCGAGAGCTCATGCATGCGGGTGAGGATGAGCAACGTGATCGGCCCGACGATGACCGCCCAAACCCATCCCGGCAAATCGAGGCCCTCCCCATAGGAGGCGAGCGCCTCGTGCAAATAGAGGACGGGCACGCCAAGGGCCAGCGTGAGCGCGGTGAGGATTGCGCCGCGGCGGAGCGGAATCGCGACGCTGACGACGCGGCGGCGGCGCACCGCCGTGCCGACGAAATAGGCGATGACGCCATGGAAGAGATAGAGAAGCCCGATCGCGACCTGCGAAGGCAGAGTGCCCCAGAGATCGTAGAGCAGGCCTGAGGATTGGCTGATCTCGGCGAAGATGAAGGCGGGCAGGCCGATGGCGCAGCCGGCGATCGCCCAGCGCATGCGCTGCTCGTCCTGCGGATTGAGCTCACGCAGGCGGAGCAGCAGCACGAGGATGGCGGCGAAATCGAGGACATAGCCGGCGAGGAAGGCGGTATCGGTGATCCTCTCGGTCTGAAAGCCGAAAAGATTTCCGGCGCAGAGCAGCATCACGATGGCGATGGCCGCGCCGAGCCAGGGCAGCGCCGGCTCGAGGCGGCGCCAGAACGGATCGGGTTCCGCGGTCGGGAAGCGGAAAGCGAAAGCGAAGAGGCCGGCATAGGCGGCGCCCTGCGCCAGCGCCTCGAGAAACTGCTCGGCCAGCAGAACCGGCGGCCAGGGCTGGATCAGGGCATAAAAAGCGTAGGTCTGGCCGGGATTGAACCAGATCGCGTAGAGGAAGAATCCCCAGCTCATCCGGCTCGGCCGGGTCCAGACGAGATGGAAGGCGACGGCGATGAAGAGCGCGCCGACAACGGTATCGGCGAGCAGCACCAACCGGGCAGGCCAGCCGAGCGGCGCGGGCGCGGCGGTGAGATGGACCAGACGTGGGGGACCGGCATGCGGCGGCAGGATGGCGAGCGTGATCCTCCGGCCCGGCCGCGTATATTGGAGCCCGCCAAGGCCGCCGAGCAGCGTGACGAGGCTCGCGCAGGCTGGGCTCTCCGGCGCGGTGCAGCGCATGCGCGCGAGGTCGAGCCGCTCACCCGGAACGAGGCCGGCGCGGGCAGCCGGTGAATCGCGCGCGCTCGCGAAGGGGGTGACGATGCTGAAGATGACCCCGTCATTGTCCACGGAAAGGCCGAAGGCGGAGAGCGGCTCGGCCACCCGGTAAAGCGCGGGCAAGATGATCGTCAGCGCCCATCCGGTGAGGACGAGGAGGAGCAGCCGGCCCAGAAAACGATGAAAAAAACGATGGAAACGGCGCTGCGGCATGGTTTGCCGATCCGGGATAGGAACGATCTCCGCCACTCTCACGCCCGGGTCAAGCTAGAGCAGGTCACGATGAGCCGGAATCGGCTGATCGCGTGAAGATGCTCGTGAAACAAATCCATCGAGCGGTGTGCGCGGGTCCATGGAAGCGCACACCGCTCTAGAGAAAGCGGGGCGAATATGCCGATCTCCTGTCCATATTTCCTATGTAACCGTCTCTCGCCTGCTTGACATCGGAATGTAGCCGCCCCCGTTTCATTCTTTCCCGCCATCGGGGGATGGGGGAAAGCGCATATGGGCATGATATTGAGCCTTGCCCGACCAGGCGATCGGGCGGTCGCAAGCCGGAAAACCGGCACGCCCGGCTTGCTGGCAGACATTTTCGTGCCCTCTGGCAGGCTTGCTTTCGTCAAGGATGGAGATCGCTGGTCCGGGGTGCGTCTGGCGGCGGAGGCGGAGCGGCTTGCCGCAGGGCTCGCCGCCGCGGGCGTGGGCGTGGGCGATCGGGTGGCGCTGCATCTTCGCAATGGGCCGGAGATCGCGACTGCCTATCTCGCCTGCTTCCGGCTCGGTGCCATTGCCGCGCCGCTCAATCCGGGCTTCGAAACGGCGGAGCTCAACGCCATGCTGCGGCGGCTGCGGCCGCACCTCTATATCGGGGATGCGGAGCTTTACCGGCGGGTCGCGCCGATCGAGACCGGGGTGCTCGGCGCAGGGGCGCGCTATGTGGTGGGCGAACCCGAGGATAGGACGGCAGGGAGCTGGGCCTCGCTGCATCTTGATCCGATGCCCGAGATCTTTGGCCAGGTGGATCCGGACGCGCCCGCCGTTCTTCTCCCGACCTCCGGCACCACCGGAGAGCCCAAGCTCGTCGCGCACAGCCAGGCAACCCTTGCCTGCATGGCGGCGCGAATGGCGAACTTCCCGATCCTGGCAGGAGATCTCTGCGCTTTCTTCCTGCCGATGACGCATGCCGCGGGCCTGTTCGGCTTCATTGCCAGCCAATGGGTCGGTGCAGCACTCGTCATGCTGGATGCCGAGGATCCGGCCGCCGTCCTCGATGCCATCGAGACCCATCGCTGCACCTATTTCATCACCTTGCCGATGACGCTCGCAGGCGTCATGGAGCGCCAGCATGTCGACCGGCGCGATGTGAGCTCCCTTCGCTTCTGCGCGACGGTGGGGGATGTTTGCCTGCCGGGCCAGCAGCGGGCGTTCCCTTCCCTTTTCGGGCTGCCGCTCCGCAGCTTCTGGGGGGCGACGGAAGCCTTCGGCTCCTGCACGTACGGGCTGCAGGCGGGCGCGGTGAGTCGTCCGATCCCCGGTGCCGAGATCCGGCTGGTGGATGAAGAGGATCGGCCGGTGGCGCGCGGTGAGCCCGGGGAAATGAAGCTGCGCGGTCCGCATATCGCGCTCGGCTACTGGAACGGGCCAGGAGAATGGAGCGGCTTCGCGGATGGCTGGTACCGGACCGGTGATATCATGCGCGAGGACGAGGACGGAAATCTCTGGTTCGTCGCACGGGCGAAGGACCTGATCCTGCGCGCGGGGGCGAGCATCTCTCCGGTTGAGGTGGAGCAGGCCCTGGCCGAGCACTCCTGTGTTCGTGATGCCGGTGTGGTGGGCCTGCCGGACCCGGTTTTCGGCCGGAGAGTCGTGGGTTTCGTGCAGCTCAAGAAAGGGATCGGGGTGGAGCGGCTGGAGGATATCCTGCGCGCGACCTCCGCCCGGCTGGCAGATCACAAGATGCCGGAGCGGTTGTTGCCGGTCGCTGCGATTCCGCGCAACGGCCTCGGCAAGATTGATCGCGCACGGCTCGCCCGGATGGCCTGAGCGCCTGTTTGGGAATGGCATCGGGCCGCGCGCGTAATGTTTCTGATGTAGCCGTTCCTGCTCCTGCCCGACATCGGGCTGTAGTCCCTCCTCTCTAGAGCGGGATGCGTTCGCTCCCGCTCACGTATCCCGCTCTCGCCTTTTGTTTTCCCACGTGATTCAGACCTGCGGTGATTCCACCTCGCGTCATCACGCTCCAGCCCTCTGTCGTGAGCGAAGGCAGGAAAGGCGCGCTCATGAACAGAACGTCGGATTTTGTCTCGCAAAGAGGCGCGGTTTCGCCATCCCGGATCAATCGGCTTCGCTCGCTGAGCGATATCATCGCACCCTCCGAGAGGCTGGCTTTCGTCAAGGATGGCGATCGCTGGACACGGGCCCGTCTGGCAAGAGAGGTGGACCGGCTTGCCGCAGGGCTGAAATCCATGGGTGTGGGCGCCGGTGATCGGGTAGCGTTGCATCTTCGCAATGGACCGGAGATCGCAATCGCCTATTTCGCCTGTTTCCGGATCGGCGCGATCGCAACACCACTCAATCTGCGCTTCAAGACGGCGGAGCTCGAGGACATGCTGCGGCGGATCCTGCCGAGCATCTATATCGGGCATGCGGAGCTTTACCGGCTGGTTGCGCCGATCGAGACCAGGGTGCTCGGAGCGGCTTCACGCTATGTCGTGGGCGAGCCCGAGGATGGGATGGCGCAAAGCTGGACACGATTGCATCGGGATCCTGCAGAGACGGTCTTCGAAGAACCGGACCCGGATGCGCTCGCTCTCCTCCTCTCGACCTCCGGCACCACCGGAAAGCCGAAGCTCGTGGCGCACAGCCATGCAACCTTGACCTGCAAGACGCCGATGTTCGTGAACGGGGAGATCCAGGAAGGAGACGTCAATGCCTTCTTCCTGCCGATGGTTCACGGCTCGGGCATTGCGTTCCTCCTCTCCGACCTGCTGGCGGGCGCCTCGCTCGTCATGCTTGACGCCAATGACCCGTACGGGATTCTCGACGCGATCGAGACCCATCGCTGCACGCATGTCATCTCCACACCGACGGGGTTCGCGCATCTCATGGAGTGCCAGCGCCGTCGTCCGCGCAATGTGAGCTCCCTTCGCATCTGCCTGGCAGGGGGCGATGTTTGCCCACCGCGCCTGCAAGAAGTTTTCCCCTATCATTTCGGCCTGCCTCTCCGCACCTTCTGGGCATCGACGGAAGGAGGCAGCTCCTTCACCTACGGGCTGCAGCCGGGGCCGGTGAGCCGTCCCCTTCTTGGTGTCGAGATCCGGCTTTTGGATGCAGAGGATCGGGCCGTTCCGCAGGGCGAGCCCGGAGAGATGATGCTGCGCGGCCCGCATGTTGCGCTCGGCTACTGGACCGGGCCAGGAAAACTGGAAAGATTCCCGGATGGCTGGTACCGCACCGGCGATCTCATGCGCGAGGACGAGGAGGGGAATTTCTGGTTCGTGGCGCGGGCCAAAGATCTGATCGTGCGCGCCGGATCGAACATCTCGCCAATCGAGGTGGAGCAGGTCCTGGCCGAACATCCGGATGTTCGCGATGCGGGGGTGGTGGGGGTGCCGGATCCCGTTCTCGGGCAGAGAGTCCTTGGCTTCGTTCAGCTTGCGGAGGGCGTTGGCGCAGACCGGTTGGAAGATGTCTCGCGCAGGGCCTCCGCTCGGCTTGCGGATTACAAGATGCCGGAGCGGCTGATCGCGGTCGCCGCGATCCCGCGCAACGGCCTTGGCAAGATCGACCGAGCACGGCTCGCCCGGATGGCCTGAGAGCCTGTTTGCGAATGCTACTGCGGCGGTCGTCCGACGCGTCTTTCTGCGCTTCCGGTGCTCACGGCTTTTTTGTTTTGGCGATCAATTTCATGACTTCCCTTTGGGCTTTGGCGAATCGCCTTTCCGCCAGAAGCCATATTGATCTTCTAAGGCCGCTCCGCTCCGGTTCTCGAAAGCCGTGCCGGCCAGCGCCTGCGGCGCTTCCGACTCACCGCAAGCCGCATTCTCAAAACAGGCTCTGAGCGCCGTGCGTTCGAGACCAGAGCGGAATGCGCGAAGG
>JASHVY010000412.1 GCA_030044345.1 Acetobacteraceae bacterium
CCATGAGCGAATCGGGCGAAAGATCGTGCGCGGCAAGAACATCCTTCGGCAGCAGCACCCTTCCCTGGCGAGCGAGAGCGGGAAGGCTGCGCAGCAGCCGCGCCGCGCCATAAGCCGCTCCGAAGGCCTTGAGCGCCGGCTCCGCATCCGCCCCGAGCGCCGTGCCGGCGATGGCGGCAAGCCCGCCCTGGCTCGCAAACAGGTGCCTCCGCCAGTCGGCGAGCGTCGGCAGCTCCGGCACTACCTCCTCTTCCCGTGCCTCGATCAGCCCGAGCAACGCCGTCCGTTCGAGCCGCCCCTCCGCAAGCAATGCGGAAAGGGGCGTGGCCACGTCATGCCGGCGCCTCTCTCCTTCCACCACCTCGCGCCACCAGGCGAGACGGATGAGCGCCATGTGCGGCTCGCGCGCCATCTCGCAGGCGCGCGCCAGCTCGAGATTGAAGGCGTAAAGGACGAACAGGGTTTCCCGTCTCGGCGCCGGGGCGAAGAGTGCGGCGAAGAAACGATCAGGATCGCCGCGCCGGACGAGCCCGCCCGGCGTGCTCAGCCCTGGCTCGGCCCGCCAGGGCAATGCCGCCCCCGCTGCCTTGACGCTCCTCGCCCGCGGTCATAGCTAACTTGATACCGCTCGGGCCCGCACGGCTCTCCGGCGGCTCCGCTGATGTTCGATGCCCCACCCGATTGGAGGATGCGCCCCATGGCCTTCGAACTCCCTGCCCTTCCCTACGCCCATAGCGCCCTGGCGGCCAACGGCATGTGCCAGGAGACGCTCGAGCTCCATCACGACAAGCATCATCAGGCCTATGTCACGGCACTCAACGGCTTCGTCGAGAAGAACGATGCGCTCAAGGGCAAATCGCTCGACGAGATCGTGGTTTTCTCCAAGGACAAGCCGGACCTCGCCGGCGTCTTCAACAATGCCGGGCAGCATTGGAACCACAATCTCTTCTGGCCGATGATGAGCCCTGCGGGCGGCAAGATTCCGGGTGCGCTCGACAAGAAGCTCACCGAGGATTTCGGCTCGGTCGCTGCCTTCAAGGATGCTTTCAAGGCCGCCGGCGTCGGCCAGTTCGGGTCCGGCTGGGCGTGGCTCGTGCTCGGCAAGGACGGCAAGCTCAAGGTCACCCGCACGCCGAACGGCTCGAACCCGCTCGCCACCGGCGAAGGCAAGGCGCTGCTCGGCTGCGATGTGTGGGAGCACAGCTACTATCTCGATTTCCGCAATCGTCGCCCGGACTATCTGCAGAACTGGCTCGACAAGCTCGCCAATTACGAGTTCGCCGCGGCGGCGCTGAAAGCTGCCTGAAAACCTCACCAAAGGCCAATCCCCGTCCGGAGGCTGCTCCCGTCTGGCGGAGCCTGTGACGTATTCCCCCGCCTGACGGGGGTGCTTCCTGTCTACACGCACATGCGTTATTGTTTGTGCGTGTAGACAGGAAGCCGGAATGCCGCTCAATATCCGCAGCGACGAGGTCAATCTTCTTGCCGAGAAGCTCGCCCTCCGCACGCATTTGAACAAGACCGAGGCGGTCAAGCGCGCGCTCGAAAACGAGCTTCGCCGACTGGACGATGCTATCCCTCTCCGGGAGAAGCTCCGTCCGCTCCAGAATCGCGTGCTGGCGCGCCCGGCCACCAGGCTCGAGGCGGACAAAGCGTTCTATGATGCGCTCAGCGATGAGACGTGAATGTTCATCGATGCTTCGGCGATCGTTGCCATTCTGACGCGTGAGCCGGAAGCGGACGCATTCACGGATCTGATCGAAACCGCGCCCTCGCCAATCACCTCTCCGATCGCGATCTTCGAAGCGGTTTTGGGCCTCGTGCGCAAACGTCATGCAAATGTCGAAGAAGCGGAAGCGGATGTGCTCGAATTCCTCTCGTTGGCAGGAATTCGCTGCGTTCCGGTCAACGAGAAGGATGTGGGGACGGCGCTCGCCGCCTATGCCCGCTATGGCAAGGGACGCGGGCATCCGGCGCAGCTCAATCTCGGCGACTGCTTCGCCTACGCGATGGCTCGGACTCACCGGGCGAATTTGCTGTTCAAGGGTGACGATTTCAGCAAGACGGACATCACGTCCGCCGCCCTCGACAGGCGAGCTGAACCGCGCGCGTGATGACCGGGGATGGAATGACCGTTGGTCTGAATCACGCGGGAAAACAAATGACGACAGCACATCCTGCTCGAGTGCCGCCTTACAATCCAACCGACCTAGTGTCCTGTCCCCGAAGTTCGTCGCCTTTCGCGACGAACGGAGGGGATAAACAGGACACTGAAAACAACGGGCAAGTGTCCCGATTCCGGCAACCGAATATGATAAGGAACTTCGGAATCGGGACACTAGACCCTTAATTTTTTCAGTACCTCTACTTTTGCTTGCCGCCGGATGGAATTCTGCTTCTCGGTTATTTCCGCAGCGCCGCCCATTTCGTCCACTCGCCCGTGGCTCTCCCCGTCCGGCCAGACAATCGCCATTCCTTCTTGGCGACCGGCACCGTCGGCCCCGATGAAGAGCGCCGGCCGCGGCAGGCAGATGACCATCTCGGGTGTTGCCCAATAGAGCGCGAGCCCCGAGAGGCTCATATGCAGGAAAGGCAGCCAGAAAGAGCGAAAGATCCACCGCCAAGGACGGGCGAGATCACCTCCCGGGCTTCCGGCATTGAGCTCGCCGAGCGCGCGCCAGGCACCGAAAACCGGGTCGAGCGCGTTATCCACGAACGCCGCGAATGCGTTGCTCCGAGCCGCAGCCAGAACGTCATTCCCCGCTTCGCCGCCGGCTTCCTCCAACAGCGAATCCCAGGCCGCCTGGCCCGCCTCGCCGTAGGGATCATCGCCGGTCGGCGGATTCTCCAGACTCTCCGCCCATGCGATCATCCACGCTTTCATCCAGTCCGCCGCAAAGGATGGCGGCGGTGGTGCGCCGAGCATGGTCTCTCGCGCCGCGTCACAGGACCGGCGGAAGGCCGCCTTAAGATTCCGCGGCTGACGGCAGGCGAAGTACAGTTCCGCGATCGCGCCGCGTGCGTTCCGCCGCGCTGGCTGCTCGCCCCATCGCGCATTCCAGGG
>JASHVY010000413.1 GCA_030044345.1 Acetobacteraceae bacterium
ACCATCTATCGCGAGATGAACCAGTACCACGTCGTCATGGAGGTGGCGCCGCAATACTGGCAGAGTCCGACGATCCTCAAGGACATCTATGTCAGCACCTCCGGCGCGACCGCCGCCGGCACCTCGACATCCGGTTTCGCCTTCGGCACGGTCGCCAGTTCTTCCTCGAGCCTCTCCGCCGCCGCAATCGCCTCCGACGCCGCACGCAATGCCGCACTCAACGCGATCTCGACCTCGGGCAATGCCAGCGCCTCGAGCGGCACGGCGCTCAGCACGGGCGCGGAGACGATGGTGCCGCTCTCCGCCTTTGCCCGTTTCGCACCCGGCACCACGCCGCTTTCCGTCAATCATCAGGGCCTCTTCGTCGCCTCGACGATCTCCTTCAATCTCGCCCAGGGCAAATCGCTGAGCGATGCCGGCACCGCCATTCGCCAGGCGATGCTCAAGATCGGCATGCCCGCCTCGATTCATGGCTCGTTCGCCGGCACCGCGCAGATCTTCGTCCAGTCGCTCTCGCAGGAACCGTTGCTGATCCTGGCCGCCCTGCTCGCCGTCTATACCGTGCTCGGCATCCTCTATGAAAGCACCATCCACCCGATCACCATTCTCTCCACGCTTCCCTCCGCCGGTGTCGGGGCGCTGCTCGCCCTCATGCTCTGCCACGTCGAATTCACCGTCATCTCCCTGATCGGCCTCATCCTGCTCATCGGCATCGTCAAAAAGAACGCGATCATGATGATCGACTTCGCGATCCACGCGGAGAGGAGCCGCAATCTCACGCCGCGCCGCGCCATCCGCGAGGCGGCCATCCTGCGCTTTCGTCCGATCATGATGACGACCCTGGCCGCCATCCTTGGCGCGCTGCCGCTGGTGCTGAGCCAGGGCTATGGAGCGGAGCTGCGCCAGCCTCTCGGCATCTCCATCATCGGCGGCCTGATCGTGAGCCAGATGCTCACGCTCTATACGACCCCGGTCATCTATCTCTATCTTGACCGCTTCAGCCTCTGGCTGCGCCGCCTCACCGGTCACGCCCCTGCCATGGAGCCGGGGGAATGAGGGAGCGGAGACTCTTTCTCGCCGCTTTGCTGCTTCTCGGCGGATGCATGGTGGGGCCCGATTATCATCGGCCGGCCGCGATCGTGCCGACGCATTACAAGGAGCTTTCGGGCTGGGTCGTTGCCCAGCCGCAGGAAACGATCAACCGCGGGGCCTGGTGGTCGATCTTCAACGACCCGGTGCTCGATTCGCTCGAACGACAGGTCGCTGTCTCCAACCAGACGATCCGCGCCGATGTCGCGGCTTATTTCCAGGCCCGCGCGCTGGTGAACGAAGCCCGTGCCGGCCTCTACCCGACGCTCTCGGCCAATACCGGCGTGACGCGCCAATCGAGCAGCCGTGGCAGCCTGAGCGGCGGCGGCACCACCGCCTCCTTCTCGGCCCAGCCAGTCACCGCCACCGACTATACACTCGAAGGCACCGGTGCCTGGGATCTCGATCTCTGGGGTGCGATCCGCCGCCAAGTGCAGGCCAATGTCGCCGCCGCGCAGGTGAGTGCTGCCGATCTCGCCGAAGCCGAGCTTTCGGAGCAGGCCGCCCTGGCCTCGGACTATTTCCAGCTTCGCGAAGCGGATGCCGATGAGAAGCTTCTTCAGGACACGGTCGTGGCTTTTCAGCGCTCCCTGGTCATCACGCAGAATCAATATAATGCGGGCGTCGCGGCACGCTCGGATGTGCTGGCAGCCTTGGTGCAGGTGCAGAACGCTCAGGTCTCGGCCATTGCCGTCGGCGTTGCCCGGGCCGAGTTCGAGCATGCGATCGCGGTGCTGATCGGCAAGCCGCCGGCCGATCTCACCATTCCTCCCGGCACCCTTGCGAACGACGTTCCCGTCGTCCCCGCCGGCATCCCTTCCACGCTGCTCGAACGCCGCCCGGACATCGCCGCCGCCGAGCGCACCATGGACGAGGAGAATGCGCTGATCGGCGTTCAGGTGGCTGCTTACTATCCTGTCGTCGATCTCTCGGCTGTCTTCGGCTATGTGGGCAACCCGATCGGTTCGCTCATCCAGCTTTCAAACCGGCTCTGGTCGCTTGGCGCGAACGCGACCGAATCGCTTTTCCAGGGGGGTGAGCGCAGTGCCGCCGTCGCCGCGGCAGAGGCCGCCTATGACGAGAGTGTCGCCAATTACCGCAACACCGTGCTCACCGCTTTCCAGGGGATCGAGGATCAGCTCTCGTCCTTGCGCATTCTGGCCGAGGAATACAAGGCGCAGGAGGAGGCCGTCGCCTCCGCGACCGAGGAGGTGACCATCACGCTCAACGAATACGAAGCCGGAACGATTGCCTATACCTCGGTCGTCGTCGCCCAGACCACGCAGCTCGCCGACCAGGAATCCCTGCTCACCGTGCAGCAGAACCGCCTGCTCGCGAGCGTGAGCCTGATCGAGGATCTGGGCGGCGGCTGGAACGCGGATGAGCTGCCCACTGCGAACGCGCTCCAGCAATCGAACCCGCTTCTTCCCAATTGAAGGGAGCGCGTTACGCCGCCGCCTTCATGAGATGGGCAAATCCCTTGCGGAACTTCTGCACCTTCGGCGCGACGACCGCGCGGCAATAGCCGCTGAAAGGATTGCGGTTGAAGTAGTCGTCGTGCTCCGCCTCCGCCGGCCAGAACCGCTCGAGCGGCACGATCTCGGTCACGATCTTGCCCGGCCACAGATTTTCCGCGGCAATCTCCGCGATCACCGTCCGTGCGGTCTCCGCCTGCTCCTCGTCATGCGTCAGAATGACGGAGCGATATTGCGTCCCGACATCGTTTCCCTGCCGGTTGAGCGTGGTCGGATCATGGATGGTGAAGAAAATCCGGAGCAGATCCGCATAGCTGACGATCGCCGGATCGAAGGTGATCTGTACCACTTCGGCATGGCCGGTCCGGCCTGTGCAGACCTGCTCGTAAGTCGGGTTGGCGAGGTGCCCGCCGGCATAGCCGGACTTCACCGCGCTTATCCCCCGCACGCCCTGGTACACCGCCTCCAGGCACCAGAAGCATCCGCCGCCCAAGGTCGCCTGAGCCATCGCCCCCGCTCCTTTTCATGAACGCATCCAACTTTGGGAGCGCCGCCCGCTTCCTCAAGCCTCGCCATCAAACTCACCCTTTCCCGGAGAGCAGCGCCGCCACGACCAGCGCCCCGGCCGCCACGGCCGAGGGCACGCCGAAGCCTCCGGCTGCGCCCGTGCGTCCTTGGGCGAGCCAGCCTGCGAAGCTTGGCCCGATGATTTGCCCGAGGCCGAAGGCGCTCGTCATCAAGGCCAGCACCTGCCGCCCGTCACCGCCTGCGATCGTCCGCGCGCGTACGAGCCCGAGCGCGGTGATCCCGACGAAGGTGCCGCCGAGCAGCACCGCCGCGAGGAAGACCCCGGCCTCGGTCCGCCAGGACACACTTGCCGCGACACCGACCGCCTCGACCAGCGAGGCAAGCGCGAAGGCGCGCGCCAGCCCGGTCTTTCCTGCAATCCGCGTCCAGAGTGCGACGGACGGCGTGGCGGCCAGCCCGACCACCACCCAGATCACCGGCTCGAGCACACGGAGATGTGGGTCGGCCCGCACGATCGCGACCAGGAAGGTCGCCGTGATCACATAGCCGAACCCGAACAGCCCATAGGCGGCGATCAACCGGAGCAGCGCGGAGCTTACGACGGCGTGGCCATTGCGCGCCTCCCTGGGCATGGCTTCCCCCGCCGGCATCAGCAGGCCGACTACGGCCGCACCGAGAAGCGAGAGCGCCCCGCTCGCCACCCACATTCCGGCCCAGCCGATTCCTATGGCGCGCAGGGCGGAAACAAGCACCGCCGAAACGGCGATCCCCGCCCCCACGCCCGCAAAGAGCAGCGAGGAAAGCTGGACACGGCCCGCTTCGACCAGCACTTCCAGCACGATCGCCGAAGCGAGCACGAGCCCAAGCGCGCTCGCCACCCCGCCGGCGAAGCGAAGCGCAAGCAGCATGGGCAGCGCGGTGGTGAACCCCATCGCCCCGGTGGTGATCGCGCTCGCGGCAAGCGCGCCGACAAGCCAGGTATGCCGCGCGCCGGGCAGCCGGCCGGCAGCGAAAAGCGCACCGGCGAGATACCCGGCAAAATTGGCTGACGCGAGCAGCCCGGCCACGAACCGGCTCAGGCCCAGGGCTTCGGCCATCACCGGAAGGATCGGCGTATAGACGAAGCGCCCGATCCCGATCGCAATCGAGAGCGAAATCAGGCCCGCAGCCGCAGCCGAAAGCGCTGTCCTCTTCTTGCGCGACATCAGAGGCCTCCGAATTCCGTCCTGGCGGAATACAGCGTGATCGCCGAAGGCGTGAATCACGCGGGAAGACAAATGAATAGAGCGGGATACGCGAACGCGAGCGAGCACATCCCGCTCTAGAGAAGGTGTTATGAACCTTCTACCAAGCCTCCTGTGGCAAACAAAATGCGATAAACAAAATGCGGTAAGCAAAGAAGAGAGGTTGTTCTTTCTTGAAAGAAAGAACCAAAGAACTTTGATCCTTTCATTCGGAGTCTCCAGTTGGTGCCTGGTCCGGAAAACGGAGAGAAGTCTTTTTGCTTCTTTTTCTTCAGAAAAAGAAGTCTTCTTCTTTCTGATACTTCATCGAGTGGATTGTGGCCCAGATGGCGGGCGGGCAGCCGCCTATGGCTCCACCCACCACCTTCGGCGTCTGCCCGCTTCGATGCGCGCCCCATCCTGGCCAATCCATCCTGACCGGTCTTCAGCCCGGATCATATTTGGCAGCAAAAGCAGCCGCCTCGAGCCTGCGGAAATCCTCGAGGGTGGCGGCAAGGCGCTCGCGCGGCCAATCCCACCAGGCGATCCGCTTGAGCGAAGCCTCCACGTCCTCGGGGACGCGTCGGCGGATCACGCGCGCCGGATTGCCGGCGACGATCGTATAGTCCGGCACATTCTTCGTGACGACGGCGCCGGCGCCGATGATTCCACCCGTGCCCACCGAGATTCCGGGCAGCAGGATCGCGCCATGGCCGATCCAGACATCCGGCCCGACGATGACCCGATGGCTGAGGCGCCATTCATGCACCTCGGGATCGTCGTCAACCCCCTCGAAATGCGAGCGGGAGCGGTAGGTGAAATGATGGAGCGAAGCCCGCCACATCGGATGGTTGGTGGGGTTGATCCGCACATGCGCGGCAATATTGCCGAATTTTCCGATCTTCGCGTTGAAGATCTGCACATCGCGGGAAAGATAGGTATAGTCGTAGAGCGCGCTCGTAAGCACCTCGCAACGCTGGCCCACCACCGTCCAGGGGCCGAGGCGGCTTTTCCGCACGAGCGCCGTCTCATGAATCCACGGCGCCTCCGTCATCGGGCGGTCGCCGCGCCATGGGTCCTGAAACGCACCGACATCGATCTCGACCATTGCGGTTTCGCTCATGAGACCTCGCTATCCACGATTTCGCGAAGGCAGGCGAGAAGCGCATGCGCGCCTTCCGCGATCGTGCCGTCATTGACGATCACCGAAACGACGAGCCCGTCCGGAATGGCGACGGTACGCGAAAGCCGTGCCGCGACTTGCGTGCCATCCTCCCGCCCGCGTGCGGCGAGACGGCTTGCAAGAATGTCACGGGGTGCGGTGATCTCCACCACACGCACAGGAAAACGCGCTGCGGCTTCCGCGAGAACCGCGCGCGAGACGCTGGCAATGACGACACGGCCGGCGCCGAGGTCGCGCGCAATATCTGCCGGCACGCCATAGAAGAAGCCGTGGGCTTGCCACCAGAGCGCGAAATCCTCTCGCTCGCGGCAGGCGTGAAACGCCGCCGCATCGAGCGTTTCCTCATTCGCCTCCGCGCCATCCGTCGGGCGTGTGACCACCCGGCGGACGAAGCAAAAGCGCGGATCATCGGCAAGCGCCACCTTCACCGCGCTGAGCAGCGTGTCCTTTCCCGCACCGGACGGCCCCACCACCAGGACGAGCATCTTCTTGCGAAATGGCTTAAGTCGGCCTGACGTCTTTCGCCATTCCGTCAGGCAACCCGCCATCCGACACACCAGACCTCGCGGACCACCGGCGTTCCGTCGTGCAGACGCACACGGACGAGATCCGCCCTGGTGCCGGGCGCGATGCGGCCGCGATCGTCGAGCCGCGCCATCCGGGCCGGTTTTGCCGTGATCAGGGCGATCGCCGAGGCGAGGACAAGCTGGGAGGGAGTTGCCAAAAGGAAGGCGGCCTCGATCAGGCTCGCCGGCACATAGTCCGATGCGAGGGCATCGACGAGGCCTTCGCGCACAAGGTCCAGAGCCGCGACATTCCCCGAATGCGAGCCACCCCGCACGAGATTCGGCGCCCCTGCGATCACTTCCATGCCGCAAGCCTTCGCTGCCGCCGCTGCCGGCAGACTCACCGGGAATTCGCTGATCCGGATGCCGTCTTCATGGTTTCGCGCGATGTCGGCCTCGGTCTCGTCGTCATGGCTCGCAAGCACCACGGAAAGCCCGGCCAGGCGCGCGAGCAGCGCACGGCGATTGGGCGCGAGCAGGCGCGCGCGCTGCGTTTGCAGTTCAAGGATGCGTTGCTCGATCTCGGCCTCGCTCATGCCTTCGCGCCGGCGCATGGCGCGATAACGATCGAGATCGGCGTACTGTCCGACACCGGGGCTATGGTCCATCAGGCTCACGATGCGGACCAGAGGATGGTCCGCGACCGGATCGACAAGCTCCAGCATGTCCGGCGCCGGAACCTCGCAGCGGAGGTGAAGGAAATGCTCGGCCTTGAGCAGCCCGGTGCCGGCAAACTCGTCGAGATCCGCGACCGCTTCCAGGAAGGTGCGCACGCGATCCTTCTCGTAGCCGAGATCGCCGAGACAGAGCGCGTCGCAGACCGTGGTGACGCCGGCCGCGGCGACCTGGGCATCATGCACGAGCAAGGCCGAGCGCGACGGCCAGCGCGCATTCGCCCGCGGCAGGACCTGGCGCTCGAGATTGTCGGTGTGCAGATCGATCACGCCGGGAATGAGGTAATCCCCTTCGAGATCGGTGGCGCCGGGAAGGGCGGAGCCGCCCGGCTGCACATCGCTGATCCAGCCGCCTTCGATGACGACCGAGCCCGTCAGCACGGAATCAGGCAGCACGATCCGCGCGTTGGTGAGAACGGTCTCGCGCGGACGTTCGGTGTGCGGCAGCAGAGTCCGGTCGATCGCGGTCATGCGGCATCCTGGTACGGCTGAAGCGAGAAGAGCCGGTCGGCGATCGCATCGCGCGCGGCCATATCGTGCATGATCCCGAGAATGGCCACGCCGCCCGACTTGGCTTCGTGAACGAGATCGGTCACGATCGCGCTGTTCTCGGCATCGAGTGAAGCGCTGGGCTCGTCGAGCAGCAGGATCGGATGACCTCCTGCGAAGCCACGCGCGAGATTGACGCGCTGCCGCTCGCCGCCCGAGAAGGTCGCGGGCGGCAGCTCATGCAGGCGCGCCGGAATATTGAGCCTGAGCAGCAAGGTGCGCGCCCGCTCGCGCGCCTCCTCCGGTGCGCTGCCGCTGAGGCGCGCCGGTTCCGCAACGATCTCGATCGTCGGCACCCGCGGCACCACCCGCAGGAACTGGCTGACATAGCCGATCGTGTGCCGTCTCATTTCGATCACGGTGCGCGGGTCCGCTGTCGCAAGATCGATCCAGGTGCCGCCATGATGGACGAGAATCTCACCTGTCTCGATGCGGTAATTGCCATAGAGGCTCCGCATGAGCGTGGATTTGCCGATCCCGGATGGACCGGACAGCATCACGCACTCCCCGCGCCGAAGCTCGAGGGCAACGTTCTTCAGCACCCGGATCCGAAGCCCGCCCTGGAGATGAAGGGTGAAGGACTTGCCAAGCCCGCGCACGCGCAGCAGCGCTTCGCTTTCCTTTTCCGACGGAAAAGCCAGGGCAGCGCTCATGCCTGCAACACCGAGCTGACGAGAAGCTGGGTATAGGGCTCCTGCGGATCGTCGAGCACCTGGTCGGTCAGTCCCGTCTCCACCACGCGTCCGGCTTGCATCACCAGAATCCGATCCGCGAGCAGGCGCGCGACTCCGGTATCGTGGGTGACGAGCAAGACGGCGATGTGAAGCCGCGCCACCAGGCTGCGAATGAGGTCGAGCAAACGCGCCTGAACTGAAACATCGAGCCCGCCCGTCGGCTCGTCCATGAAAACGAGGCGCGGATGCGTCACCAAGGTCCGTGCGATCTGCAACCGCTGCAACATGCCCCCGGAAAAGGTACGGGGAAGATCATCCACACGCTTGGCATCGATCTCCACCTGGCCGAGCCAGTTGATCGCGGCCTCCCGGATATTTCCGTAATGCCGCGCGCCCTGGGCCATCAACCGTTCGCCGACATTGCCCCCCGCGGATACCCCCATCCTCAACGCCTGCCGCGGTTCCTGAAAGATGAAACCCCAGTCGGAACGATGAAGGGCGCGGAGCACCGGCAGCGGCATCCGGTGGACATCATGCACCCGCCCATCCGGATCGCGGTAATGGACTATGCCTTCGTCCGGTACCTGCGCGCCGTGAAGCGTTTTGAGCAATGTCGTCTTGCCCGAGCCACTCTCGCCGACGATCCCCAGCACTTCTCCCGGCCAGAGATCGATATCCACGCCGTCGAGCGCCACCACGCGCCCGAGCGTGACGCTGAGGCTGCGGGCCGAGAGCAAAGGTTCGGCACTCATTCAGCCGCATCCTTTTCGCGCCGCTCTGCGCAATAATCGGTGTCGGAGCAGATGAACATGCGCCCGCCCATATCGTCGGTGACGATCTCGTCGAGATAGCTCGTGCGCGCGCCGCAGAGCGCGCAAGATTGCGGCGCGCGCGTCAGGCGGAAAGGATGGTCCTCGAAATCGAGCGAGCGGACCTCGGTATAGGGCGGCACGGCATAGATGCGCTTCTCACGTCCGGCGCCGAAAAGATGCAGAGCCGGGCTCCGGTTGAGCTTGGGATTGTCGAAGGCGGGAATCGGGGATGGCGCCATGAGATAGCGCCGATTCACCATCACAGGATAATCGTAGCTGATCGAGACATGGCCGAGCCGCGCAATATCCTCGTAGAGCTTCACATGCATCAGCCCATAATCGCCGAGCGCGTGCATCTCGCTTGCGGCGGCGCGGCTCGGTTCCAGCCGCGAGAGCGGCTCGGGCAGCGGCACCTGATAGACGACGATTTGGCCTTCCCGAAGAGCCGTCTCCGGAATGCGGTGTCGTGTCTGGATCACGCTCGCTTCGGCGGTGCGTGTCGTTGTCGCCACGCCCGCGGTGCGGGCGAAGAAGCGGCGGATGGAGACCGCATTGGTCGTATCATCCGCGCCCTGGTCGATCACCTTCAGCACATCATTGCGGCCGAGAATACTCGCCGTGACCTGAATGCCGCCGGTGCCCCAGCCATAGGGCAGCGGCATCTCGCGCGAGCCGAACGGCACCTGGTGGCCGGGAACGGCGACGGCCTTGAGCAAGGCGCGGCGAACCATCCGCTTGGTCTGCTCGTCGAGATAGGCAAAATTATAGAAGCTCATTCCGCCGCTTCCCGTCGGTCTTGCGAAGCGAAAGCCTCTGCCTCGCGCCGCAGGCGGCGGATGGTTTCAAGCTCGCTCTGAAAATCCACATAGTGCGGGAGCTTGAGGTGCTCGACGAATCCCGTCGCCTCGATATTGTCGCAATGCGAAAGCACGAACTCGATCGTCTGCGCCGGCGCGATCACCTCCTCCCCAAGCTCTTCGGCCCGCATCGCGCGATCGACGAGCGCCATCGCCATCGCCTTGCGCTCGCCATGACCGAAACAGAGCCCGTAGCCGCGGGTGAATTGCGGCGGCGCGGCCTTTGAGCCCTTGAACTGGTTGACCATCTGGCATTCGGTCACGATGATGTCGCCGATTTCGATCGGGAAGCCGAGCTCCGGCGGGTCGATCTCGATCGCGACTTCCCCCACACGAATTTCCCCGACGAAAGGATGCGTCCCACCCCAACCGCGCTGCGTCGAATAGCCGAGCGAGAGCAGAAACCCCTCATCGCCGCGGGCAAGCGCCTGGAGCCGAAGATCGCGTCCGGCAGGAAAGGCGAGCGGCTCGCGCGTCAGATCACCCGGCGGGGCATCCGCGACATCGTCCTCCTCGATCAGGCCTTCATGCGCGAGGATCGCGGAAACCGGCTTCATCCGTCCCGCGGCCGCGCCTTCTTCCGCTCCATTTTTGGGCATGTCCTGGAGAGCCGAAGCCGGCGGTGAATCGTCCGCCGGGGGAGCCCCATCCGCCAGCCGGAAATCGAGCAGCCGATGCGTATAGTCATAGGTCGGGCCGAGCACCTGCCCGCCCGGCAGATCCTTGTAGATGGCCGAGATGCGGCGGCTGATCTGCATCGCGTCGGTATCGATCGGCCGTGCCGCGGCGAAACGGGGCAGCGTCGTCCGATAGGCGCGGAGCAGGAAGGCCGCTTCGATCAGGTCTCCCTGCGCCTGCTTGATGGCGAGAGACGCAAGCGCCGGGTCATAGCAGGAGGCTTCCGCCATCACCCGGTCCACGGCCCGGCCGAGCTGCTCGCCGATCTGCGCGATCGTGATCTCGGGCACATCTGGATCGCCGCGTCGTTCCTCGGCAAGCCAGGCATGGGCGGCATCGATCGCCCGCTCGCCGCCCTTGACTGCCACATAAGCCATTTCGTTCAGCCCATCTCGATTTGGACGCTGCGCGGCAGACAGCAGAAGCGTGCGCCCGCGCAGAGCACGAGATCGATTCCACGCGGATAAAGCGCGTGATTCGCTGTCCATTGCACAGGAAAGTCTTCTGGCAGGCCCGCAACCTGAAGCAGCGAAGGCAGACGAAGGCCGGGGCCCGAGAATCGATACGCCGGTCCCGTCCCCAGCTCTTCCACCTGGACGACGAGGGTCGCGGACTCCTCCGGCGCCACATCGTTGCCGGCACAGAAAATGCCGAGCGGAGGCATGCCTATCGAAACGGCAAAGGCGGCCGTGGCCGGATCATCTGTGAGAACCGCGCCGCAATGGAAAACGAGCCATGCGCGTGCCGCCATGCACGAAGCGTCCAGCCAGAGTGACGTCTCTCCATCGACGAGCGTGAGCAGCACGGAAGCGCTTGCTGCCCCAAGCGGAGGCGGCGCGGCAAGATCGGCAACCTCGTGCAGCGTGCCCGGGCGGGCCATGGCATCGAGCAACGCGCGAAACGTGGTCTGTGCGTCGCCCACCGGATCGGCGAAGCCGGGAAGATCGAGTCCGGTCATGAGCGCAAGCTCTTCATCAGCGCATATTGGCCATGGTGAAGAACTGCACGCGGGTGGCCGCGGTCTTGCGCGCCGAAGCGGCGCGCGCTTCCGCCTGCGAAGCGGCGAGCGGCGCGATGATCATCCGTTCGAGCCTATCGTGCCGCGCCTCGTCCTGCATCGCCGCGTCGAGCATCGCGGCCAGCTCCGCGTGCCTCGGGTCACGGCCGATGACATAGGCATGGCCGATTCGGCCGCCCGCATCGCGCACGGTGCAGCGCGTGACCGTCATCTCGCCGAGATTGAATGGCGCCCCGCCGCCACCGGCACGGCCACGCGCCATGACGAGCCCGATTTCGGGCCCGCGCAGCCGGATGTGCGGGCGCGGCGGCTCCATGCCGGCAAGCAGCGCCTCGATCTCCGTGACACTTGCCCGCGCCAGCACCGCCATCCAGCGCTGCCGCTTCACGTTCGGTTCGGGCCCTGTGATACCCTCTGCCACGGTACCCTTTGCCTTTCGCCAGGAATCGGTCTATTCGGAGGGGGTGAAGTCATCTAGACAACTAGATGAGCTGCCTCAGCCGGTCAACCCCATGATCACCGATCCCGTCGCGCGATGGACGAATTTTCGATGACACCGGAGAACGCTGCGAATGCCAGGAGGCTGGCGCGCGATGGCGTTACGCTCTGGCGGCGGATTGCCGAGACCCTCCGGCGTGAGATTCTGGCAGGCGGCCTCTCCGCCGGCGACCGCCTGCCCACCGAGGGCGAGCTCGCCGCACGCTTCGGCGTCAACCGCCACACCGTGCGCCGCGCGCTCGAGGAGTTGTCGCTCGCGGGCCTGATCCGCATCGAGCAGGGACGAGGCTCCTTCGTCGCCGAGGATGTGCTGGAGTATCTCGTCGGGCCGCGGACGCGCTTCTCGGAATGGATCCGTCGCCACAATCGCGAGCCCTCCGGTCGCGTGCTCGATCTCCGCGAGCTGGAGGCGGACCGGCGCGTGGCTGCGGGGCTCGGGCTCCGGACCGGGGCGAAGGTCGTGCTGTTCGAGCATCTCGGCTTGGCCGACGGGCGGCCCATCTCCCTTGCCAGCCATTATTTCCCGGCCGCGCGCCTGCGCGGAATCCTTGAGGCTCTGCGCGCGGAGCAGGCGGTCACCAGGGCATTGGACCGGGTCGGCGTCGCGGATTATCTCCGCCAGTCCACCCGCGTGACCGCACGGATGCCGACCGCTTCGGAAGCAGCACTCCTGGAGATGCTGCGCTCCCGGCCGCTACTTTCCTGCGAAAACGTGAACGTGGACCGCGAAGGCACGATCATCGAGTTCGGTCTCGCCCGCTATCCGACGCCGCGGGTGCAGATCGTCTTCGAGCCATGACCGCTTCTGTCACGAAGCGAGCGCCAGACGCTCGGCAAGATGGAACGCGGCACCGGGTTCCGGCTCGACGAAGATTGCGATTTCGCCGATATGCTGCTCCCTCTCGAGCACGGTACCGAAGTGCCGCGCGGCTGCGGCAAGCAGCGAAGCCGTCGCCGCGCCGGTGTTGCTGAGCGTCATGTGGAAGCGCCATTCATCCAGCACGAACGGGTAGCCCCAGCGCGTGAGATGAGCGAGTTGAGCCGAAGTTCGGCCAAGGGCGCGGCTTGCCTGTTTCTCCGCCGCTTCCGGCAGCCGATGATGGTCGAGCTCGGTCACGACGGCGGCCGCCAGCGCCACTAGCTCCGGCGCCTCCTCGGGCGGACAAAGCGCGGCGAAGCCGTCAAGCGAATGAATCGCGAGCGGTGGCAAGCATGCCGGTTTCAGGGTCCGCGCCAGGGCGCGCGCATCCTCCAGGAACGCCTCATAGCTGCCGGTGAGCCGCATCGGCGCCTTGAGGGTCGCGTGAAACCCATAGCGCCGCGGGCTCTCGGTCAGAGCGGCAAGCCCCGGCACATCAGGCTGTGACATGGCGCGGCCGGTTTCGGCGTCGCGGCCGAGCCAGGAAGAACCCAATGCCCAGAGCGGGTCCTTCGCGGGTGGAGCCCAATAAACGGCAACACGCATCTCTCTGCTATTTCCTAGAAGATGTTATGAACCTTCTACCAAGCCCCCTTGCGATAAACAAAAAGCAATAAACAAAATGCGGTAAACGAAGAAGAGAAGTTGTTCTTTCTTGAAAGAAAGAACCACAGAACTTTTATCCTTTCATTCGGAGTCCACAGGCGCGCCTAGTACCCTTGCACAGGGATTATGACTCGTTGGCTGGCTTAGGATAGGCGCGAGCGAGCTTATCGCGCGCCTTGTCTGTGGTGAACATCCACTTGATGCGTTCTTTGGCACTGTTGCGCTGTTTTTGCCAGGCATCGATCTCGGAGGCGAGTTTCTTGCGCTCACCGATACGGCGGTTGAGACACTGACCG
>JASHVY010000414.1 GCA_030044345.1 Acetobacteraceae bacterium
GCTCGGGAATGAGGTGGGAAGCGAGGTGCGTATCGAGCGCGGCGAAACCGGCTTCGTTCGCCCGCGCCAGGCGATAGCCGACAAAGCCATCCGGACGCACGAGAAGGGCCCCGCCGGGAAGCGTGCCGCAACGGTTCGGATCGAAATCCGCGCCGTCCGCGATCGAGACGAGATCATGCCAGCGACGGCGAAATGAATCGGGCGGAGCATCGGCCCCGAACAGCAACAGGTGATGGCATGTGCCGGTGAGGCGGAGGCGATCGGGGAAGCGTTCGCCGGGGCCAGGCCCAGAAACACCAAGCCCAGGAACACCGGGCCCAGAGACCGGAGCGGACGATGCCGCGGTGGATTCGTGATGCTCGCCGACGATCGGACTTCCTGCATAGGACACATCGAGCATGCCGCGCGCACGGGCCAGCGCCACGACGCGGGCAGGTTCGGGAGGTGGCGCCGCCGCTCCGACCCGCGCCTTGGCAAGCGCCAGCGCGCGACGATGCAGCATGTCCGAGACCTCGAGCACGTGCTGATCGGCGAGCTGTCGCTCGGTCGCATAGGCATCGAGCAAGTTCTGACGTGCCGCGCCGCGGACGACGAGGGCGAGCTTCCAGGCGATGTCGGCGGCGTCCATCAAGGCGGAGTTGAGACCTTCGCCGCCGATGGGGCTCGAAAGATGCGCGGCATCGCCCATGAGGAAGCGCCGCCCATCGGCGAGCCGCCGCGAGATGCGATTGTGCATGACGAAATGCGAGGCCCATCGAAGATCGGTGGCGCCGGCATTGATGCCGATGCGGCGGTTGAGGAGCGCGCTCACCTGGGCGAGCTCGGGCGTTTCCCGCTGGTCGATGACGGGCGAGTCGGGATCGAGATCGATGAAGCTGAGCCAATAATCCTCGGGAAGCGGCGCGAGCAGGACGAAGCCCTCGTCGCTGGCGAAGACCATCGATTCCTCCGCTTCATGCGGCAGCCCGATCCGGATGTCGGCCACGACATATTGGCCGGCGTAGGTCTCCCCCCGGAGGGATTCCTGCATCGAGCCGCGGGTGACGTCATGCGCTCCGCCGGCGCCCAGCACATAGCTGAAGGATGAGGTTTCAATCTCGCCATCCGGGCCACGCAAGTGAACGTCGAGCGTATCGACATCCTCATCGATCGAAAGGACGGTGGTCCCGCGCTCAACGGAAATGCCGAAATTGCTCAAATGTTCAGTAAGAATTTTCTCGGTCTGCCATTGCGGCAGGCTGCACTGGTACTCGTGCGGGCAATCGATGCCTTCGAAGCTGCTCGTTGCGAGCGGAACGAAGCCGGGTGCATAGAAGCGTGTGCGACGGACGTGCACGGAAGATTCGAGGAATGGCGCGAGCACGCCGGCGCGCGCAAGAAGCTCGAGCCCGGCAGGTTGAATGGCGGTCGCGCGGGTCTGATGGTGCGGCACAAGCCTGCGTTCGACAATGCGCGGCACGACGCCGTGGCGAGCCAGCTCACAAGCGGCGAAAAGGCCGGCCGGACCGGCGCCGACGACGAGGACGTGGCTTTGATCGCTCCCGCGTCCTGGCATCGCGGTTCCCTCATGATGCGGAGCCGAAACGCTAACATCCGTGCTGGCGAGGAGGCAAGCGAACGCCCGGGGATGCTCAGAGGGGACGCCCAGAGGGGATGCCGGGGCCGAGAGCCGCAGGGCCGGTAATGCCTGATGGCGTCGATGCGTTGCGTGCAAGAATCGTATCGCTCATGGGCCCAGGCACGGCATCGTTATTGCATGGACTCTTGCGCTGGGCGGCCCTGTCCCCGAAACTGAGGTCCGCGAGACTTGAGGCCGGCCGCTCCGGCCCCGCCGTACAATCCCCCCGCCCAGCACAGACCCGTGCTCAATGATGAGGAGCCAGCTCATGCCCCGAACTCGCCCAAACCCTGCCTCTGGAGGACCCGTCCGCAGCGCGATGCCCCCAGGGATGCCTCAAGGAATGCTCCAAGGCATGATGGCCGCGGGCGCGCTCGCCCTGCTGTTGGGCG
Organism: Acetobacteraceae bacterium; assembly: GCA_030044345.1. Classification (GTDB taxonomy): domain Bacteria; phylum Pseudomonadota; class Alphaproteobacteria; order Acetobacterales; family Acetobacteraceae; genus JAKAWQ01. Next base: position 2,011 of record JASHVY010000414.1, read on the forward strand.
CTTTCGTTCCCGCGGCGGTGGCCGCGGACGATACGATCAGCATCGGCGTTCCGGTGGGGCTGAGTGGGGCGAATAGCGTGGTGGCGCCTTCGGTGGTGCAGGCGGCCGAACTCGCCGTCGCCGAGATCAATGCCCAAGGAGGCGTGCTCGGCCACAAACTCACGCTTGACGTCGCGGATGACGGAAGCGGCGCCGACGGCGCGGTAAAAGCGTTCGATTCGCTGGTCTTCCGTCAGCACGTCAATGCCCTGATCTCGATGGAAACGAGCGCGGCGCGCAATGCCGGACTGCCGGTGGTGGCGCGCGGCCGCACCCCTTTCATCTACACCTCGTATTATGAAGGGCGCTCCTGCAGCCCGTACCTCTATGTCGATGCCTGGGTGCCGGAGCAGCAGGTGCCGCCGGTGATCGATTATTTCATGAAGGACAAGGGCGCGAAGACCTTCTTCCTGGTCGGCAGCGATTATGCCTTCGGCCGCGGCATGCTGGATTTCACGCGCAAATATATCCTGGCGCATGGCGGCAAGATCCTCGGCGAGGAATATCTGCCGATGGATGCGACCGACTGGACACCGGTGCTGAGCAAGCTGCGCGCGGCGCATCCGGATGCGCTGGTCAGCTCGACCGCGGGCGGCGCGCCCAACGTGACCCTGACCAAGCAGTTGCGGGGGGCGGGGATCAATGTTCTTTTCGGCAATCTTGCCGAGGATGAGGGCACGGCCAAGGCGATCGGGCCCGATGCCGCCGGGACCTATCTCTCCCAATCCTATTTCACAGGCATCGACAACCCTGAGAACAAGGCCTTCACCGCCGCGCTCCAGAAGATGTTCGGCGCCAACATGAAGACGCCGAACGATCTCTCGGAGCCGGAATATGACGGCATCTATCTCTACAAGGAAGCGGTGGAGAAGGCGGGCTCGACCAATCCGCACAAGGTGCTCGCCGAGCTGCCGCTGGTCAGTTTTGACGGGCCGCGCGGGGTGGTGCAAATGAACGTCCAGCATCACGCGCCGCTCACGATGTATCTCGGCGAGGTGCAGGCAGATGGATCGGTGAAGGTGATCCAGAGTTTTCCGAATGTCTCCCCCGGCGATCAATGCCCCAATCTGAAATAGGCTCATGACGAGCCTGCTGCTCGACATCGTCACCACCGCGGGCATTCTGTTCGCCGTCTCCGTCGGGCTGCTGATCGTGTTCGGCGTGCAGAAGATCATCAATTTCGCGCACGGCGCCTTTCTCACGATCGGCGGCTATACATCGCTGGTGGTGACGCACTTCCATCTCAACCCATGGCTGGCCGAGCCGCTGGCGCTCATCTCGGGTGCGGTGCTCGGGGCGGTGGTGGAGCGGATCATCGTGCGCCCGCTCTATCGCCGCCCGCTCGATGCGATTCTGGCGACCTGGGGGCTTGCCATTGTCGTCGTGCAACTGATCACGATCGGCTTCGGGCGCGGCGTGCAGTTCGTCCAGAGCCCGGTCGCCGGCGCGACGCGCGTGCTCGGGACCGATTATTCGCTCTATCGGCTGATCTTCCTTGCGATCGCGATCGGGATCGCGATCGCGATCGCGGCTGCACTGCAAGGCACGCGGCTCGGGCTCGTGGCGCGTGCCGTGATCATGAATGAAAACCTCGCGCGGGGGCTTGGGATCAACAGCGATCTCGTGCGCTTCGCCACCTTCAGCATCGGCGCGGGCCTGGCGAGCCTGGCGGGCGCCCTGCTCACGCCGCTGCTCAGCGTCGATCCGATCATGGGCGTGCCGTGGCTGCTCAATGCCTTCATGCTGGTGATGGTCTCCGGCACCTCGCTCGTGAGCCTGGCGCTGGCCTGCCTCGTGCTGGGCGGCGCGCAGGTGGTGGTGAGCAGCTATGGCAGCCCGGTGCTTGGCGGGCTCACCATCGTGGTGCTGGCCGCGATCGTGCTCAGGGTGCGCCCTGCCGGCTTTGCCCGGGCGTGACCGACGTGCCTCAGATGCACGTGCCGGACATCCACGCACCGGAGGAGCTTCGCGACGCCGGCCGGCTTCCCTCGGAGCGGCTCAGGGGGGAAATCGGCGGGGTCGGCATGCTCGCCGTCGCGGCGCTGGTGCTGATAGGCATCGGGCCATGGGTGCTCGGCCAATATTCGGTCGATATCCTGATCCGCTCGTTCCTTTACGGCGCCATCGCGGTCACGCTCGATATTCTCTGGGGCTATACGGGGATCCTCTCCTTCGGCCAGTCGGCGTTCTT
>JASHVY010000415.1 GCA_030044345.1 Acetobacteraceae bacterium
GCCCCCCATACATCGGCCGGAAGACTGCCAACCGAGCGGGGGCTCCGGCTTTTCGTCGACGGGCTGCTGCAGTTTGGCGAACTTTCGGAGGATGAACGCGAGACGATCAGCGCGGCTCTCCGGGCGTCGGGGCGAAGCCTCGAGGACACGCTCGCCGAGGCAGGAACCTTGCTCTCGGGGCTCTCCTCGGCGGCCGGACTCGTGCTCGCGCCGAAATCGGACGGGCCGGTCAAGCATATCGAATTCGTCCCGCTCGGCCCGGGGCGGGCGCTCGTGGTCCTGGTGAGTGCCGACGGGCATGTCGAGAACCGAGTGATCGAGACGCCTCCGGGATTGCCGCCGTCGGCCTTGCAGGAGGCGGGAAACTTCCTCAATGCGCGGCTCGCGGGCCGCACCCTCACGGAGCTGCGCGGGGCAGTGGCCGAGGAGATGGCGGCGGATCGCTCGACACTCGATTCGCTCGCCGCCGCCGTGGTCGAGGCCGGGCTCGGCACCTGGACCGACGAAGGACGGGGCGGCAGCCTGATCATTCGCGGCCAGGCGCGGCTGCTCGCGGATGTGACGGAGATCGAGCGGCTGGAGAGCATCCAGCGCCTGTTCGAACGGTTGGAGACCGAGGAGACGATCCTCCGCCTGCTCGAGCTCGCCGACCGATCGGAGGGTGTGCGCATCTTCATCGGCGCCGAGAGCGGGCTCTTCGGTACTTCGGGCGTGTCGATGGTGGTGGCGCCGGCGCGCAATGCCGCGAACCGGATCGTCGGCGCGATCGGGGTGATCGGGCCGACAAGGATCAATTATGGGCGGATCATTCCCGTCGTCGATTACACCGCGAGGGTGATCGGCCGGCTGCTTGGATGACGCTCCTGATCGGACGAAGAGCCGCGGGACGGCTTGTGCGAAGGCCAAGGCTTGTGCGAAGGCGTGGGGCACCTTAACTCAGCCGCGCCATGACCCATGAACCCGAATTCAACGAGCCTGAGGCGCCCCCAGGGGCGACCCACGGGGCGACCCACGGGGCTGCCCATGGGGCTGCCCATGGGGCTGCCCATGGGGCGGCGAACGACGACGCGGCCTCCGGAACGGCAGAAGAGCAGCTACGAGCGGCGAAAGAGCGGCTCAAGGAGCTCGAGGCCGAAAAGGAATCGTTTCGCGACCGGTGGATGCGCGCCGAGGCCGAAATCGCCAATGTCCGCGCACGGACCAAGCGCGAGGTCGAGGATGCGCGGCTCTTCGCCGTCCAGGCTTTCGCCCGCGACATCGTCGAGGTGGCGGAGAATCTACGGCGCGGCCTCGAGAGCCTGCCCAAGGCGGCGGGCAATGAGCCGGAGGTCGTGAGCCGGCTGCGTGAAGGGTTCGCCGGGATCGAGCGGGGATTTCTGGCAGCGCTCGAGCGCAACGGGATTCGGCGTGAGGACCCGACCGGAGCCACCTTCGATCCCAACCGGCATCAGGCGATGGCCGAGCAGGAGAGCGCCGAGCATCCGCCCGGTACCGTGCTTTCCGCCTGGACACCGGCCTGGACGCTGAACGGGCGGCTGATCCGGCCGGCGATGGTCGTGGTCTCGAAGGGCGAGCCGGCCGAGCTCGCCCCGCCAGCCGGCACCCGTGGCGGCGCCCCTGGCCAGAACCGGCCCGTCTGACGAAAAGGGATGGCGGGTGGCAAGGACTGCGGAATCGGCCCGAATCAGTCCCGGGGGACCTTGTTCCGAAAGCATCCTCTCAATACATGAGCAGCACCATTCATAACCCGGGGAAGCGGGCGGTGCTTCGGGCCGACCGCATCCGCTGAAAGGAGCCTATGCATGTCCAGCAAGGTGATCGGCATCGATCTCGGCACCACGAATTCCTGCGTTGCCATCATGGAAGGCAAGGATGTTCGGGTGATCGAGAACAGCGAGGGGGCGCGCACGACCCCGAGCATGGTCGCCTTCGCCGATAACGGTGAAAGGCTGGTCGGCCAGGCCGCCAAGCGCCAGGCCGTGACCAATCCCACGAACACGCTCTATGCCGTCAAGCGCCTGATCGGAAGGCGCTATGACGATCCGATGGTGACCAAGGACAAGGGCCTGGTCCCCTACACCATCGTCCGCGCCGACAATGGCGATGCCTGGGTCGAGGTGAAGGGCCAGCGCTATGCGCCGTCCCAGATCAGCGCCTTCGTGCTCGGCAAGATGAAGGAGACGGCGGAAGCCTATCTCGGCGAGCCGGTGACACAGGCCGTCATCACGGTGCCCGCCTACTTCAACGACGCCCAGCGCCAGGCGACCAAGGATGCCGGCAAGATCGCCGGGCTCGAGGTGTTGCGCATCATCAACGAGCCGACGGCGGCCGCGCTCGCCTACGGCATGGACAAGAAGAAGACCGGCACGATCGCGGTCTATGACCTTGGCGGCGGTACCTTCGATATCTCCATCCTCGAGATCGGGGACGGCGTGTTCGAGGTGAAGAGCACCAATGGCGACACATTTCTTGGCGGCGAAGATTTCGACGCAAGAGTGATCGACTATCTCGCAGAGGAGTTCCGCAAGGAGCAAGGGATCGACCTGCGCAAGGACCGGCTCGCATTGCAGCGGCTGAAGGAGGCCGCCGAGAAGGCGAAGATCGAGCTTTCCTCTTCCAAGGAGACCGAGATCAACCTGCCCTTCATCACCGCCGACGCTTCCGGGCCGAAGCATCTCGTGATGAAGCTGACGCGGGCCAAGCTCGAGAGCCTGGTCGACGACCTCATCACGAAGACGCTCGATCCGTGCCGTGCCGCGCTCAAGGATGCCGGCGTGACGGCGGGCGAAATCTCCGAAGTGATCCTGGTCGGCGGCATGACGCGCATGCCGAAGATCATCGAGACGGTGAAGCAATTCTTCGGCAAGGATCCGGCGCGCAACGTCAACCCCGATGAGGTAGTGGCGGTGGGGGCGGCGATTCAGGGCGCCGTGCTGAAGGGCGATGTTAAGGACGTGCTGCTGCTCGATGTCACGCCCCTCTCGCTCGGGATCG
>JASHVY010000416.1 GCA_030044345.1 Acetobacteraceae bacterium
TCAATGATTTCGATCAGGTCGAGGAGGATTTCCCTTTCTCGCCCTGGGCCACGAACGCCCAGTTGATGCATGGTTACGCGGCCTATCTGCAGCAGGACTACACCGGGGCGATCGACGCGCTCGAGCGTTTCATTCAGCTTCATCCGGCCAATCCCGATATCGCTTACGCTTATTATCTTCGCGCGCTCTGCTATTACGAGCAGATCTCGGATGTTCTGCGTGATCAGCAGGCGACCCGGGACGCGATCGGAGCGCTTCAAGAGGTGGTCAGCCGTTTTCCCGGGAGCGCCTATGCCAATGATGCGCGCTTGAAGATCGATCTCTGCCGCGATCATCTTGCCGGCCATGAGATGGCGATCGGGCGCTATTACGAACGCCAGAGCGACTATATCGCAGCCATCGGCCGCTATCAGACGGTGATCCAGGAGTATCAGACCACCAACCATGTTCCCGAGGCGTTGGAGCGTCTGATCGAATGCTATCTCAAGCTCGGCATGAAGACCGAAGCAGCGCATGCGGGGGCTGTGCTGGGATACAATTATCCCGGCAGTGTCTGGTATCGTGATGCCTATGCGCGCCTGCACCAGGCCGGCATCGTCACGGCGGAAGCGCAACGGCCGACAAGCAGTCCTGGATTTTTCGCGGGCCTCTGGGGTGGGATTTTCTGATCCTCGCGGGCGGAGATGCTGACGGCTCTCTCCCTCCGCGACGTGGTTCTGATCGATCGGCAGGATATCGTCTTCGGCCCCGGGCTCAGCGTGCTCACGGGCGAGACCGGGGCGGGGAAATCGATCCTGCTGGACGGGCTCGGGCTCGCGCTCGGGGCCCGCGCTGATGCCGGCCTTGTCGCCAGGCACGCTGCCGAGGCGAGCGCTGTTGCTTGCTTCGCCCCGCCTTCCGACCATCCGGTGCGTGCCCTGCTTGCCGAGCAGGGCATCGGTGCGGAGGACGAAATTTTGCTTCGGCGCGTCCTCTCCCGCGACGGGCGCTCGCGCGGCTTCATCAACGACCAACCGGTGGGCGTGGGGCTTTTGCGCCGTGTCGGCGCCGCCCTGGTCGAAATCCAGTCCCAGAACGCACAGATCGGACTTGCCGATCCACCTGTGCAACGGGCCCTGCTCGACGCGTTCGGGGTGGATCCAGAGCTCACCGGGGCTGTGAGTACAGCTTTTTCGGCGTGGCGCACGGCGGCCCGCGCCGCCGAAGAAGCCGCCCTGGGGCGGGAGCGGACGGAGCAGAACGTCCAGTGGCTCGCCCATGTGATCCAGGAGCTCGATACGCTTGCTCCCGAGCCTGACGAAGAGGAGCGCCTGGCGATCGAGCGCCAGAGGCTTCAGGAGGGGGAACGTCGGGCGGAAGCTCTCGCCGTCGCGCTCGCCGAGCTCGCTACGCGTGGGCGCTCGGGCTCTTCTCCGGCCGCCGCGGTGCGAGCGGCGATTCGCGCGATTTCCCGGCTTGCCCCGCCGGCCGCCGAACCGGTGGCGGCACTCGAACGTGCAGAGGAAGCGCTTGGTGAAGCCGAGTCGCTGCTGGCGCGCCTCACCGAGACCGAGACGGGCGACCCAAGACGGCTGGAGCGGGCGGAGACGCGTCTTTTTGCGCTTCGTGCCGTCGCGCGCAAACATGGCGTGAGCGTCGCCGAACTGCCCGAGCTTTGCGCACGCTTGAAATCCGAGCTTGCGGCGATCCAGGACGAAGCTGCCGCCGCCGAGGCTCGCGCCCGAGATGCCACTTCTGCCCGGGAAGCCTATATCGAGGCGGCGAGCCGGCTTGCCGCCGCCCGGGCGGAAGCGGCGCGGCGGCTCGAAACGGCTCTTGCGAGTGAACTGCCGCCCCTTCGCCTCGAAAAAGCGCGCTTCCATTGCCGCCTGGAGACTTTCGTCGAGAGGGACTGGGGACCCGAGGGGACGGAGGCGGTGTCCTTTCTGTTGGCGGCAAATCCCGGCCAGGAGCCGACGCCACTGGCCCGCGCCGCCTCCGGAGGCGAGCTGGCGCGCCTCATGCTCGCCCTCAAAGTGGTCCTTATCGGCGCCCGCAACCCGGGCACCCTTATTTTCGATGAGGTGGACGCCGGCATTGGTGGTGCCGCCGCCGCGGCGGTCGGCGAACGGCTTGCGCGTATCGCCGAGCGCGTGCAAGTCCTTGTCGTGACGCACAGCCCGCAGGTTGCCGTCCATGCTCGCCAGCATTTCCGCATCACCAAGGAGGCTCTGCGTGGGCGGACGACCACTCGGGTCACCGAACTCGACGGCTCGCTCCGCCAGGAGGAAATTGCCCGCATGCTCGCCGGCGCCACGGTGACGGACGCGGCCCGGGCCGCAGCCGCCAGCTTGCTTGCCGGCCCCCAACCGGCATCCAGGCGCCGCGGTTTGCGGGCTGGCGGATGAAGAAGCCCGTCGAAATCGCCGTCGAGGCGCTGGACGAGAGCGAGGCCAAGGCTGAGCTCGCCCGGCTCGCGGAGCGCGTTGCCGAAGCGGATCGCGCCTATTACGAGGCCGATTCCCCGGTCATGACGGATGCCGAGTATGACCGGCTGCGCACGCGGAATGCCGCGATCGAGGCGCGCTTTCCCTCGCTCGCGCGCCCCGACTCGCCGACCCATCGGGTCGGCGCTGCGCCCGCCGGCGGCTTTCGCAAGCTTCGTCATCGCGAGCCGATGATCTCGCTCGACAATGTTCTCACTCCGGCTGAGTTCTCCGAGTTCGTCGGCCGTGCCCGACGCTTCCTCGGCCTCGATCCCTCCCGCGCCCTGCCAATGGTTGCCGAGCCAAAAATCGACGGTCTCTCGATCTCCCTGACCTACGAGGATGGCCGTTTCGTCTCCGGGGCGACGCGCGGCGATGGCATCGAGGGAGAAGATGTGACCGCGAATCTGAAAACGATGAAGGCGGTGCCGCAGCGCCTGCATGGAGGGGCCCCTTCGTTCATCGAGATCCGCGGTGAGGTGTACATGACGAAGACAGATTTTCTCGCGCTCAACGAAGCGCAGGAAAAAGCGGGGGAAAAGGTTTTCGCCAATCCGCGCAACGCTGCCGCCGGCAGTCTCCGCCAGCTCGATCCGTCGATCACCGCCTCGCGCCGCCTCTCCTTTTTCGCCTATGCGATGGGCGCGGCAAGCGATCAGGTGGCGGACACGCATTGGGGCTATCTTGGGCGGCTTCGCGGGTGGGGCTTCACCGTCAATCCACTCTCGAAACATGTGCGCGATGAGGACGAGGCGGGCGCCTTCCAGGAGAAGATGGCCGGAGAGCGCGCGACGCTCGGCTATGACATCGACGGTGTCGTGTACAAGATCGACGATCTTGCCTTGCAGCGCCGTCTGGGCTCGGTCGGCCGTGCTCCGCGCTGGGCCGTTGCTTGGAAATTCCCGGCCGAGCAGGCAATCACGAAGCTTGAGGATATTCTCATCCAGGTCGGCCGTACAGGGGCCCTCACTCCGGTGGCGCAGCTCACTCCGGTCAATGTCGGCGGCGTGCTCGTCTCGCGGGCGAGCCTGCACAATGAGGACGAAATCGAACGAAAGGATATCCGTATCGGCGACTGGGTACGGATCCAACGCGCCGGAGATGTGATCCCGCAGGTGCTTGGTGTCATCGCCGAGCGCCGGCCCAAGGGCACCAAACGTTTTGTCTTCCCCGATACGTGCCCGATCTGCGGCAGCCGGGCCGTGCGCGAGACGGACGAGGCGGTACGCCGTTGCACGGGTGGCCTTATCTGCGCGGCCCAGGCGGTCGAGCGGCTGCGTCACTTCGTCTCACGCGGAGCCTTCGACATCGAGGGCCTCGGCGAGAAGACGATTGCGGAATTCCATACCGATGGCCTGCTGAAGAGCCCCGTGGACATCTTTTCTCTTCCCGCGCGGGAGAGCGAGATCGCCAAGCGTGAGGGCTGGGGCGAGACTTCGGCGAGGAACCTCTCGAACGCCATAGAAGCACGACGACGGGTCCCTCTGGCTCGTTTCATCTACGCTCTGGGCATCCGGCGGATCGGTGAGGCGAATGCCCGCCTTCTCGCCCGCCATTATGGTTCCTATCGCCGTTTCGCGGCGGCGATGAGGGCGGCCTCGGATCTCGATTCCGCCGCTCGCCACGCCCTCGATTCGATTCTCGGGATCGGTCCGGCGATCGTCGAGGAGCTCGCTGCATTCTTCGCCGAGCCTCGCAACGTCGCTACTCTCGAGGCGCTGGAACGCGAAGTCACGATCGAGGACGCAGAATCATCCCGGGGCGAATCATCGCCCCTTTCCGGCAAGACGATCGTTTTCACTGGCACGCTCGCGACGATGACACGCGCGGAAGCCAAAGCGCGCGCCGAGGCGCTCGGCGCAAAAGTGACCGACAGCGTTTCGCGCGCGACAGACCTTCTGGTTGCCGGGACAGATCCGGGCTCCAAGGCACGCAAGGCGGCAGACCTTGAAGTGCGTACGATCGACGAAGAGGAATGGCGTAAGCTCGCCGGTTTTTGAATCCGGTGTGGCTCCCGCACAGAGCAAGCATTTTTCAGACGATGACGTCCGACTCGCGCAGGGCACGAATCTCCGCATCGTCATAGCCCAGCTCATGCGCGATTTCCGTATCATGCTCGCCCGGGTTCGGTGGGTCGCGTCTGAGCGGGCAAGGTGCGCCGTCGATCGCGATCGGCAGGGCCGGCAATTTGGCCTCCGTCCCGTCCGGCAGCCGCGTGCGCAAGAGACCGCCCGAAGCATTGAGATGAGGGTCATCGAAAAGATCGGCAGGCTTGCCGATCGGCGCGAAGGGAAGACCGAGCGCCTCGCACCGGCACATCAGTTCGGCCCGCGTATAGCGGCGAAATGCCTCGGCGATGCGCGGGATCGTACGGGCGCGCTGTGCCACCCTTTCGGCCTGTGTCGCAAGCGAAGGGTCGGCCCCGAGATCGTCCAGAGAAAAGGCCTTGCACAGAACCTGCCACTGGCCATCGGTGACGGCACCGATGAAGATCTTCCCGTTATCGGCGGTGTCGAAGATGTCATAGACCGGCCAGGTCGGCGCGCGCTCACTCATCGGCGCGGGCGCCTTGCCGGTGACGGCGATCTGGGCCATGTGCTGGCCCATCAGCAGGACAGTGTTCTCGAACAGCGCGGATTGCACATGCCGGCCGTGGCCGGTTGCCTGGCGTTCATGCAGCGCGGCCAGAATGGCGATGACACCGAACATGCCGCCCATGATGTCGTTGACGGAGGTGCCCGCGCGCAGCGGCCGATCGGGCAGACCCGTCATGTAGGCAAGGCCGCCCATCATTTGCACCACTTCATCGAGCGCCGTGCGGTGGTCGTAAGGACCCGGAAGAAACCCTTTGCAGGAGCAATAGATCAGGCGAGGATTGGTGGCTGCCAGCGCAGCGTAACCGAGGCCGAGCTTATCCATCGCGCCCGGTCGGAAATTCTCGATCAGGATGTCGGCTCCGTCGAGGAGCTTTCGCACGAGGCGCATGCCTTCCGGCCGCTTGAGATCGACCGCGAGGCTCCGCTTGTTGCGGTTGAACATGACGAAGAAGCCCGCACCGGCGCCGGTGAGGCGACGGGTGTTGTCGCCGTCCGGCCGCGGCTCGACCTTGATCACATCCGCGCCAAGATCGGCGAGCACAAGGCCGGCTGTCGGCCCCATCACCATATGGACGAACTCAATGACCTTGAGGCCGGCGAGAGGAGCGGGCGGCATGGTTTCAAGCCTATGCGGCGGCGCGAAAGGTCTTGGGGATACCCGCTTTCGGCACCTGGCCGTGCAGCGGCTCGTCCGGCAGTCCCTCACGCAGGAGATCGCGCGCGGCGATGAGCGCGGGGAGATCGATGCCGGTGGCGAAGCCCATGCTCTCCAGCATGAAGACGAGATCCTCGGTCACGATGTTGCCCGAGGCGCCTGGGGCAAAAGGGCAGCCGCCGAGACCGGCCAGCGCCGCGTCAAAATTCCGGATGCCCTCTTCGAGGCCGGCCAGCGCATTGGCCAGGCCAAGCCCCATCGTATCGTGCAGATGGAGCCCCTGGAGCTTCTCGCCGACAGCGGCGCGGACGGCGCGCACGACCTCGTGGATTTGCGAGGGATGTGCATAGCCGACCGTGTCGGCCAAGGCGATCTCGTCGACGCCCGCCTCGGCAAGGCCGGCAGCGATGGTGACGACATTGCGGACCGGCACGACCCCGTCGATCGAGCAGCCGAAAGCCGTCGAGCACGCGGCCTCCACCTCCATCTTCCGGGGCTGGCTTCGCACCCAGGCGACGATGCGTGCGACCTCCGCTACCTGCTCGCTGGGGGAACGGTTGAGATTGGCGCGACTGTGCCCCTCGCTCACGGAGACGGGGATGCTGACGCGATGGGTCCCGGCCGCATGGGCGTTCTGCGCTCCACGCAGGTTTGGCGCCAGCGCAACGACCGTGAGGCCCGGAATTGTGACGGCATGCCGGACAATCGCATCCGTGTCGGCCATCTGCGGCACAAGTTTCGCAGGAACGAAGCTTCCGACCTCGATCTCGGGCACGCCGGCGGCAGCGATTGCCGCGATCCAACGCGATTTCACTTCGGTTGGCATGATGCCCTTGGCCATCTGCAAGCCGTCTCGCGGGCCGACCTCGCAGACGGTGGCCTTCTTTTGCGATTCTCGGGGGCTCATCTCATGGGACCTTCCAGGGCGGGGCGCGGACGATCATTGGGTTGTCCGCTGTGTCTCCATCCATAAAGCAAGGCGGATAAGGAAGTTTACAACCAGGTTTACAGGATCGAACAGCCGATGAGCGCGCAGCGGAGCTTCGTGAGAAAAGCTCCACAGGAATGACCGACCGAGCCTGCTGGCATCCCCGCACCCTGTAACGCAGATGGGCGTGAGGCAAGGGCGGGCCATAATGTTCCCCGCGACGATTGACCTCTGCCACGCCCGGCTCTTAACTAACTGAATAGGCGCCTCATCCGCACGGTGCGACCACGACCGAGATTTCGGATGAAGATAGTCCGGGAGAAGAACGTTTCATGATTCTGCGTCGGGCCATCGGCCTGGTTGCAGCCGTACTCCTTTGCATCCCAATCCCTGCTGGTGCGCAATCTCCAGCGGCCGCGCCGCCAGCCGTGGGGGTCGTCACGGCCAAGATCGAGCCGGTGTACGAAACGAGCCAATATGTCGGGCGAATCCTCGCGGAGAGGATCGTGCGTCTGGTTGCACGGGTGACCGGCTTTCTGGAGCGCCGGCTGTTCCAGCAGGGGAGCGACGTTACCAAGGGGCAGCTTCTCTACGTGATCGAGCAGCCACCCTATCGGGCGGCGGTGGCGCAGCGCCAGGCAGAGGTCGCGCAGGCCGAGGCGCAGCTCTCCAACGCCATCACGAACCTCAACCGCGGGCTGCAGCTTCTGCATACCCCGGCCGGCCAACAATCGACTGTCGACAACGATCGCGCAATTCAGCTCTCCGACGCCGCCCAGCTTGCCTCGGCGCGGGCGCAGCTCGAAACCGCGAACATCAATTTGGGCTATACGGAGATCCGAGCCCCGATCGGGGGCCGCATCGGCATCACCAACATCTCCGTCGGCAATGTCGTCGGCCCGTCCTCCGGAACGCTCGCAACAATCGTGAGCCAGGACCCGATGTATGTGGCCTTCGAATTGCCGGTGGTCGATGCTCTCCGGCTGAATGACCGCTATCGCCCCGAGGGCGGTCTTGCCGCGCTTGCCATCCATATCGTCCTGCCCGACGGCAAGCCTTACGCCTACACCGGCAAGGTCGAGTTCATGAGCAATGCCGTCTCCAGCAGCACCGACACGATCCTGGTGCGCGGGACGATCGCCAATCCACCGGTGACGAGCCACGCTGCCCAGGGGGTGAGCAATCGTGAATTGACGGATGGGGAGTTCGTGACCGTGATTTTGCGGGGCCTGAAGCCGGAGCAGGCCGTCGTGGTGCCACGGCAGGCCGTGCTGGACGACCAGCTTGGCACCTATGTCCTGGTCGTTGACACAAACTCGGTGGTCGAGCGGCGCCCCGTGACCCTCGGCCAGACCACCCCTGCAACTGCCGTGATCGCGAGCGGCCTTTCCGCCGGAGAGCGCATCATTACCGAAGGCATCCAGCGCGTCCGTCCCGGGCTGAAAGTGAACGCGCAGGAACTTCCGGCCCCAGACGCGCCGGCGACGCAGGACTAATCCTGACAGCATGATATCCGGAATCTTCATCGACCGGCCGCGCTTCGCGGTTGTCATCGCACTGATCGTCACGCTGGGCGGGCTGCTCGCGCTTGTGCGCATTCCGGTCGCGCAGTTCCCGAACATCGTGCCCACGCGGGTGCAGGTCACGACGACATATCCCGGCGCCTCCGCCGAAGTGATCGAGCAGACGGTGGCGCAGCCATTGGAGGAGCAGATCAACGGGGTCGAGGACGAACTCTATATGCAATCGACCAGCGGGAATGACGGCTCCTACAATTTGACCGTCAGCTTCCGGCTGGGAAGCGACCCCAATATCGACACGGTCAATGTCAACAATGCCGTGCAATCGGCGCTCTCACAGCTTCCGCAGGAGGTGCAGCAGGAAGGGCTGACGGTACGCAAGCGCAGCTCCTCGGTGCTCGCGTTCATCTTTTTCTACAGCCCGGGCGGGAAGCTCTCCCCCCTTCAGGTCAGCAACTATGTCACCATCAATGATCTCGACACGCTCGCGCGTGTTCCCGGGGTTGGCCAGGCCTTCATCTTCGGGGCCCAGAATTACTCGATGCGGATATGGTTCAGCGCCAGCCGCCTGACCGAACTTGGCCTCACTCCTTCGGATATCATCAACGCGATCGAGTCCCAGAACGTTCAGGCCCCGGTGGGCACCATCGGCGCGCGGCCGATCGGCAAGGACCAGCAGTACGAGATGACCGTCCAGACCGAAGGGAGACTCTCCACGCCCACCGAGTTCGGCAATATCGTGATTCGCGCCAACCCTGACGGTTCCGTGCTGCATCTCAGGGATGTTGCCCAGGTGGAGCTGGGTGCCCAGCAGTTGACCACTCAGGACGAGTTCGACGGTAATCCAGGCGTCGGCATGGGCATCTTCCTCACGCCCGGCGCCAACGCCGTGGCGACCTCGACGGCCGTGCAGAAAGCCTTGGCACAGCTCAGCCAGCGCTTTCCCCCGGGCCTCAAGGTCGCGACGGTCTATGATTCCGCAAGTTTCGTATCAGACACGATCCGCGAGGTCGCGATCACTCTCGGCGAGGCATTCCTGCTTGTCGTCCTGGTGATGTTCCTCTTCCTC
>JASHVY010000417.1 GCA_030044345.1 Acetobacteraceae bacterium
CAATGCGCAGCGATTCCTCTCGGTTCTCGCCGCCTACCGGGACGCGAAATCGATCACGCTCGACCGCCTCTATCTCGATACGATGGAAAGCGTGCTCGCCAAGAGCCACACCATCGTGCTGGGCACGGGCGCCGACCGGCTGCTGCCGCTTCTCTCGCTGCCCACGTCGCCGGTGCCGGCATTCAAGCCGCCGCCAACCGGGGCGCCGGCCAGCGGGTCCCTGTCGGGGGGCACGCCGTGAGCGCGCGCATCTGGGCCCTTCTCGTCGCTGTCATCCTCATCCTGGTCGTCGCCACGAATGCGTTCTTCACCGTGCCGCAGATCAGCGAGGCGCTCGTCACCCAGTTCGGCAAGCCGGTCCGGGTGATCACCACGCCGGGCCTGCACGTGAAGCTCCCTTTCGTGCAGGAGGTGATCCCGTTCGATCGCCGCCTGCTCGATTATGAGCTGCCGAGCGAGGAGGTGATCCTGGGCGATCAGCAGCGATTGGTGGTGGACGGATTCGCCCGTTTCCGGATCACCGATCCGCTCGCCTATTATCAGGCGGTGGGCACCACCGAGGATGGCATCCGCGCGCGGCTCGGCTCGATTCTCGGCTCGTCCTTCCGCCGGGTGCTCGGCAACGAGACATTGCCCGCGGTGCTTTCCACGGCGCGCAACCGGATCATGGGCGAGATCCGAAGCGAGGTGAACGCATCGATGCAGGGCTTCGGCATCACGATCGACGATGTGCGCATCCGCCGCGCGGATCTTCCGGAAGAGAACACCCAGGCCGTGCTCGCGCGGATGCAGTCCGAACGCGAACGCGTCGCAGCACTCGTCCGCGCCGACGGCGAACAGGCGGCGACCGTGATTCGCGCCGGGGCTGACCGCGAGCGCACCGTGCTCCTGGCCGAGGCCAATGCGCGGGCGGCCGCGCTGCGCGGCGAGGGGGAAGCGCAGGCAACCACCATCCTGGCGAAAGCCTATGATCAGGATCCGGGCTTCTTCACCATCTGGCGCACGCTCGAGATCTATAGCCAGGGGCTTGCCGGCAGCCATACGGAGCTTCTTCTCAGCCCCTCGACGCCATTGCTCCGCTACCTCGACGCCGCGCCGCATCCGGAGTCCGAAGTGGACTCCGGGCCAAAGCCTGGGCCGAACTCCGGGCCGGGCAGCCCCTGAAGGTGGCGCTCTTCACCGCTTCCCCTTGCCGCGCGATGCCCGGCCAGCGCACAATTGCGGCTACGGGTTCGGCGCCGGGTGGCGCCGCGGCTTATCAGCCCCTCCCGATCCGCGGGTCGCGCGTTCCCGGCCATGTCGCCGGGGCCCGTGCGTGGGATCGGGAATGCGGCCCGAGAGAGACCAGCAAGGCTTCCCGCATCGACCCGGCGGGAGCGGCTCAAGGGATGTGGCTCCCCATGCGTTCACGGCTCGCTCGTCTCGGACCCGCCGGCCTCGTCTGCCTGGCTCTCCTGCTTGCCGGTCTCCTGCTTGCCGGGGCGCCCTTCGCGCGCGCGGCGGGCCCGGATTCCGCCCCCCCGGGGCTGCCGAGCTTCGCCGATCTTGCCGCGCGCCTGCTGCCGGCCGTCGTCAATGTCGCCAGCACCGAGACCGTCTCGTCCTCGGACAATCAGGGCCCGGGAGAGCCCGCTCTACCCACTCTGCCGCCCGGGTCGCCGCTGGAAAAATTCTTCCACAATTTCATGAACCATCAGGGCCAAGGGAACAACGGGGATCAGGGGGGTGATGCGCCGCCGGCCCCGGACCGGCTGCAAAGCCTTGGCTCCGGCTTCATCATCGATCCTTCGGGCCTGGTCGTGACCAACAATCACGTGATCGAAGGCGCGCAGCAGATCACGGTGACGCTGCATGACGGCACGGTCTATCCCGCAACGCTGGTCGGCCATGACGACAGGATGGACCTCGCCCTTCTGCGCATCCATGCGCCCGGGCCGCTTCCCTTCGTCTCGTTCGGCGATTCGGACCGGATCCGCGTGGGTGACTGGGTGCTTGCGATCGGCAACCCCTTCGGCCTTGGCGGCACGGTGACCGCCGGCATCGTCTCCGCCCGCGGGCGCAACCTGAACGAAGGTCCGTACGACGACTTCATCCAGACCGACGCGCCGATCAACCGCGGCAATTCCGGCGGCCCGCTCTTCGACCTGGAAGGGCAGGTGATCGGCATCAACACCGCGATCTTCTCGCCTTCCGGCGGCTCGGTCGGCATCGGCTTCGCGATCCCGGGCAATATCGCCAAGCCCGTGCTCGCCCAGTTGCGCGAATATGGCCACGCAAGGCTCGGCTGGCTCGGCGTGCGGGTGCAGGAGGTGACACCCGACATCGCGGCGAGCCTCGGCCTCAAATCGCCCTCGGGCGCGCTCGTCGCCGGCGTCAATGCGGGCGGCCCGGCCGAAAAAGCCGGCGTGAAATCCGGCGATGTCATCCTCACCTTCAACGGGCACAAGGTGCCGGACATGCATTCGCTGCCGCTGATCGTCGCCGAGACGACGATCGGCACGACCGTGCCGGTGGAGATCTGGCGGCACGGGGGGATCGAGACATTGAGGGCGACCATCGGCGAGCTCGCGCCGGAGACCACGGCCTCCCTCCGCACTCCGGCGCCCAGCGCGGGACCGCCGGAGACGGCGATCGCCTCGCTCGGCCTCAGCCTCGCACCGCTCTCCGCCAAGCTCAGGAGCCAGTATCATCTCGGCGCCGACCAGAAGGGCGTGGTCGTCACCACCGTGACACAAGGTGGCCCGGCGGCCTCGCATGGGCTCAAGCCCGGAGATGTCGTGCTCGAGGTCCAGCAGCAGACGGTGAACTCGCCGGCCGAGGTCCTGGACCGGATCGACGCCGTCCGCCGCGAGGGCCGTCCGTCGGTGCTGATGCTGATCCAGCACGGCAGCACGATGAATTGGGTGCCGCTGCCCGTCTCCGGCGCCGGCCCCGGGTCAGCGCCCGGTTCGCCCGGCAAAGTCTCGCCGGGCTGAACCGGCGGGAATGGCTCCTCGCGTCGATCCCGTCCGCTCCGATACCAGCCTGCCCGAGAAGGCCGCCGTGGTGGTGGCGGGGGGCGGGATCATCGGTACCTCGACCGCCTTCTTCCTCGCCCGGAAGGGTCTTCCCGTCGTGCTGTGCGAGAAGGGCGAGATCGGCGCCGAGCAGTCGAGCCGCAACTGGGGCTGGTGCCGCAAGATGGGCCGGGACCCGCGGGAGATCCCGCTCGTCATCGAAAGCCTCCGGCTGTGGGGCGAAATGAACGCCCTCACCGAAGCGGAGACCGGGTTCCGGACCTGCGGTGTCACCTATCTCTGCAAAACACCGGCGGAATTGGCGCGGCGTGAGGCCTGGCTCGATCATGCGCGGCCCTACCAGCTCGACAGCCGCCTGCTCTCGCATGCCGATCTGAAAAACCTCTTTCCCGGCCTCGAAGGGACCTGGGCGGGCGGCCTCTACACGCCGAGCGACGGGCGCGCCGAACCGACCAGGGCCGCCCCCGCCATCGCCGAGGCCGCGCGCCGGCTCGGCGCCAGCGTGATGACCCGCTGCGCGGTTCGCGGCATCGAGACGACGGCCGGCCGCGTCAGCGCCGCGGTCACCGAGAAGGGACGGATCGCCTGCCAGTCCATCGTGCTCGCAGGCGGTGTCTGGTCGCGGCTCTTCGCCGGCAATCTCGGCCTCCGCCTGCCGCAGCTTCGCGTCGTTTCCGCGGTGATGCGCACCGAAACGCTGGAGGGCGGGCCGGAAATCTCGGCCGCCGGCGAGGGGTTCGGGTTTCGCAAGCGTCTGGATGGCGGCTATACGGTCGCCAACTGGAGCAACAACCGCTTCGACATCACGCCGGATGCCTTCCGCTTCCTCGCCGATTTTCTTCCGGCACTCCGCCTCGAGCGGAAATCATTGCGGGTCCGGATCGGACGTCCTTTCCTCGAAGCCTGGCGGACGAAGCGGAGCTGGGCGCTCGACGAGCCTTCGCCCTTCGAGAGCGTCCGCACCCTCGATCCGGCGCCTGATCCCGTGATCCTCACCGAGGCGCGGGAAACTCTCGGCGCCGCATTCCCGGTCTTCCGCACCATGCGCATCGCCGAGACATGGGGCGGGGCGATCGATGTGACGCCCGATGCGGTTCCGGTGATCTCGCCTGTCGAGAAGCTGCCGGGCTTCTTCATCGCCACCGGCTTTTCTGGCCATGGCTTCGGCATCGGTCCCGGCGCCGGCCGGCTCGCGGCTGATCTGGTGAGCGGCGATCGGCCGGTGGTCGATCCGGAACCGTTTCGTTTCTCCCGCTTCACCGATGGCTCGCATCCAAAGCCTTCGCCGCTTCTGTAGCGCTTTCGAGATTTGCTGGCGGAACGATTGCCGATTGACAGGGCGGGTCACTTCCGCCTTCTCTTGCCGAAGGTGACGGGGTCCACCTTGTAGCGACCTGCGGGGCTGATGGCTCCTCCGTTTGCGATCCGCTCGGCAGAGGGGAAGTTGTTTCGCCCACTACGACTTTTTCGATCGACCGGGAAAACAAAGCGAGAGCGTGACGATCTGGAATCATCGCGCGCAAGCGCGCGCCGAGCGGTTTCCTCTCGTCGCGATTCTCATTTCAACCTTTCTCCGACTCATCTTCCTTCGGCCGACCTTCCTCGGGAAGGGTGCGCCTGAATGTGGACCTATATCGCGATCGCCATCGGCGGCACGCTCGGCTGCTGGGCGCGCTATGCCATGACCAATCTCGTGCAGGCGATCTATGGTCGCGGGTTTCCTTACGCCACGCTCAGCATCAACCTGTTGGGCAGCCTTCTCATGGGGTTCCTTTTCTTCGCGACCCTGGAGCGGCTCACCATTTCGCCGGCCGTCCGCACCGGCATTCTCACCGGCGTCATCGGCGGGTTCACCACGTTCTCGACCTTCGAGATGGAGACCCTTCTACTGGTCGAGCAGGGAGACACCTTCAAAGCGCTGCTCTATGTCTTCCTTTCGGTGGTGCCTGGATTCCTCGGCGCTTTCGGCGGCGCCTACATCGCGCGCAATCTGTGAAATCCGGGGGAGAGATGAATAGCGAAGTGACGATGGTCCGCATCTACCTTCATGAGGCGGACCATGGGAAGCGCAGGACGCTGATGGAGGAGATCCTGAAGCTGCTCGCCCACCAGAATCATGTGCAGGGCGTCATCGTCTTTCGCGGGATCGCGGGCCTCGGCGATAGCGGGGAGGTCCTTGCCGCCGACATGCTGCGCCTCAATGTCGATCTCCCCCTCGTGATCGAATTCTTCGACGAGCCCGAGGTCGCCGAAATCGTGCTCGGCGCGCTCGACGGCATGGTTCCCAAGGGGCACATCATCACCTGGCGCGCCACCCGGCGATAGGAGAAGGTGCCATCCGACCGGCCCGTTGACACGCCGCACCGCCCGTCGCCTTCTTCCGCCCCACCATCCGGCGGGAGGAAAGGGCGAAGGACGATGACAGCCAGGGCGAATGAGAGCGGCGGGATCTCCGGTGCAGGAAAGAAACGGCTGCGCAGCCGGCGCTGGTTCGATGAACCCAACGATCCCGGGATGACCTCGCTCTATCTCGAGCGCTACCTGAACTACGGGCTGACGCGCGAGGAGCTGCAGTCCGGCAAGCCGATCATCGGCATCGCCCAGACGGGATCCGACCTCGCCCCCTGCAACCGCCACCATCTCCAGCTCGCCGAGCGCGTGCGCGCGGGCATCCGCGACAGCGGCGGCATCCCGATCGAGTTTCCCATCCATCCCATCCAGGAGACCGGCAAGCGCCCGACCGCCGCGCTCGACCGCAACCTCGCCTATCTCAGCCTGGTCGAGGTTCTTCACGGCTATCCGATCGACGGGGTCGTTCTCACCACCGGCTGCGACAAGACCACGCCGGCCGGCCTGATGGGCGCGGCCACCGTGAATATCCCGGCGATCGTTCTTTCGGGCGGGCCGATGCTCGACGGATGGTGGCAGGGCCGCCTCTCCGGCTCGGGAACCATCGTCTGGGAGGCCCGCAAGCTCTACGCCGAGGGCAAGATCGACTACAACCGGTTCATCGAGATGGCCGCTTCCTCGGCGCCCTCGATCGGCCATTGCAATACGATGGGCACCGCGAGCTCGATGAATTCGCTCGCCGAGGCGCTCGGCATGTCGCTCACCGGCTGCGCCATCATTCCCGCGCCCTACCATGAGCGCGGATGGATGGCCTATGAGACCGGAAAGCGCATCGTCACCATGGTGCATGAGAATCTGTGCCCCTTGGACATCATGACCAAGAAGGCGTTCGAGAATGCCGTCGTCACCGCCGCCGCGATCGGCGCCTCCTCCAACTGCCCGATCCACATGGTGGCGATCGCCCGCCACGCGGGCGTCGATCACACGCTCGATGACTGGCAGCGGCTCGGACCAGAGATCCCCCTTCTCGTCGATATGCAGCCCGCCGGCCGCTTCCTCTCCGAGCGGTTCTTCCGCGGTGGCGGCGTTCCCGCGGTGATGAAGGAGCTGCTCGATGCCGGCAAGCTCCATGGCGACGTAATGACGGTGACCGGCCGCACGCTTGCCGAAAATCTCGCCGACATTCCGGAGCCGGACCGCGAGGTGATCCGTTCCTATGCGAAGCCGC
>JASHVY010000418.1 GCA_030044345.1 Acetobacteraceae bacterium
ATCGTGTTCCAGGATCCCTACGCATCATTGGATCCCCGCTATACGGTGGCGGATTCCATTCGGGAGGCATTGAGGACACATCGAATTTGTGCGCGGAACGAGGAGAGCTCCCATATTCGCGAGGCGCTCGATAAGGTCGGCTTGTCTTCCCACTTCGCAGCATTGTACCCCCGCCAGCTCTCCGGGGGACAGCGCCAGCGTGTCTGCATCGCGCGCGCTCTGGCTGTGCGTCCGGAGGTGCTGTTGGCTGATGAACCGGTCAGCGCCCTCGACGTATCAATTCAAGCCCAGATGATAGAACTGTTCGATAACCTGCGGCGCCAGGAGAATCTGACGTTTGTGGTCGTCGCCCACGACCTTGCGTTAATCCGACAAGTAAGTGAGCGTGTGATTACGCTCTATCTCGGTAGGATCGTCGAAGATGCTCCTACAGAGGAGTATGCGGCGCGACCGCTGCATCCTTATTCATTTGTGCTGGCGCAATCGACCCCTGACCCAGATCAAACTGGATCTTTGCCACCGGTCATCATCACCACAGAGGCGCCGTCTTCAAGCCGCCGTCCTTCAGGATGCTACTTCCATCCACGATGTTTCCGGGCGGAGTCTCGGTGCGCGCGAGAGCACCCGCTGTTGGTACAAAGCGCCCCGCAACACAAGGTTGCTTGCTTCTATCCCCTGACTGACGAGCATTCGATGGAGGCTCAAAGGAGCGACCGCCCGCCTGCTGGGCCGCCGACTAATCGACGGCACGAACGGCCAGCATCTATCAACGCCGGCCAAAATGGAGAGAAATGAACGTGTGTACCCTGCTAGGACAGGTAATTAGAGGGGGTTGGTTTTTGGCTAGCACGAGCGACGACCCTTACACGGTTCGTAATCAGCTAGTATGTGACTGTGCGGATCTCTACCCTTACCTCGCGGTGCGGGTAATGACTAACGATCCAACCCAACGCGTCCCATGGGACCAGATGCTCACTCGTGGCCTGAATGGTGCCGGCCTTGCTTATACGTACGCTTACGTGCACGAGCAGGGAAACGATGAATTGCCGCCCCAGGCGTGGGCACCAAAGATCCTTAGCCGGGTTGCAACAGTAGAAAATGCCATCCAGTTCATGCAGACGCTGGTTGGCCGGATCCTCTCCGGGAATTATCTGTTCTGCGACGCGCAAGGAAGCGCAGCAGCTGTCGAGGTCAGTCGAACGGAGATACGGGTCGCTCCGGTGCTAGAGTCGAGCGTCATGCGCGCTAACGTATGGCGAATCCTGCAACAGTCGTCTATCGACGCGTGGGGTGCAGAAACCGCGATGCAACGTGCCTCTCGTGCGCAGTTTCTTCTGAGGAATGCGTCCGGGGACATGAGCGGGCTGATGAATGCAATGCGTGACCATATCGACGACTGGGCAGATGGCAAGCGGCGGTATGGTATCTCGATCTGCAATCACGGTCGGGAGGAGGGGACGATCTCCGCAGAACTGCTGGACTCGAAAGGGCTGCGCCTTTGGTCCACGTACGGATGGCCATGTGGGCACGCCCGGGGATACGAAAGGCCCATACGCGTTCCGTGGGGACGCTTCATTGGATTCGGAATAACAAAGATCAGAATGAGCGGAGAGGTGACTACGCTCGACGGCGACGTCACTTCGCTGGGCATTCAACTTGTCGAGGCGGTTGAGGATCGGATTTCGCATATTTAGTCATCCGTGAAGAATGAGAAAATCTTTGTCGCTGAAAGCATTGTGAGCGGGCGACAGTAGTTGTTATTGCAAGCTGCTTGAATGGCAGGCTCCGCAGCCCCAGCATGTTGCTCCGAGCAGGCCCTAAATCTGACAGAACCTCTGCGGCTTCCGAGCCACCATAGAGAAGCAGGAGGATGCGCTGATCGCGGTCGCCAGTGGCAGGCTTCTTCTGACTGCCGCGTTCCAACTCCTCCCATTGCTTCACGCTGGTAGCCCTGACGATCGGCGCAGCTGCCAGCAGAAATTGGGCTCGCTTGAGGTTGCGCGCGGCCTGCCGGCCACCACGCAGCATTTCGGTGAGCTGGTCCCGTTCTGCTTGGCTCAACTCGACCCGATACCATAGACTCGTGGGCACCCCCTAACGATTGAGGGCATGACAGATGAATCACCACTTCGAGCCGGGTCACGTCCCGCGGCAACCGCTCTTCACGCCGAAGCAGGGGCAGTATCTGGCCTTCATCCATGCCTATACGTTGGTGCTCGGCCGCCCACCCGGGCGAGCCGACATACAGCGCTTCTTTCGTGTCACCCCGCCTTCCGTTCATCACATGCTTCTGACCCTCGAACGCAAAGGTCCGATCCGACGAAAGCCAGGCGTCGCGCGCAGCATTCGAGTACTGGTCAGCCCCGCATCCCTACCGCAGTTACAACCCAGCTTAGCTCAACCAGTTAAAACTCCTGTGCACGGGTAACCGTACAGGTCAAGCCTGCGCCGCTCGTCTCCTAGTCACGATTACGGTCGCGCCGCGTGGCGCGCCTTCTCCCGCGCCCACGCCGCGAGCGCCTGATCCTCGATTGCTTCAGCGGCCTCTGCAGCACGGCGAAAGCACGAAGCGGAGCCGTACAAGAGACCGAGTCGTGCCCAAGCCGCGGGAAGTTGCAGCGCACCGACGGCGGGAGTTTCGTCTAGGTCCTTCCCGGCCAGAATCGCTGCCTCGTTGATCGCTGCGCCAGAAAGCCGGCTCTCGCATCTGCGAAGCCGATCGGTTGCTTCAGGGCGTTGCCACGGCTCGGCGGCGTCGCGCGCGAGCGCCAGAAAGTCACGCGCCACGGACCAGCGGAAATGCTGCATGAGCACATTAGCCGCGCGCTCTGCCTCACGATAGATCTCCGCCCGCTCCGCGCTGGAGGGCTGCCGGGCGCGCGCGGTCAGATCGGCGAGGATGGAGTCCGCGCTGCCACTCAGCAGCCGCTCAATTGCCTCGCTCAGCCGGCCAGATCGCGGTCGCGGACGGCCGGCAAGCGTGCGGGCGATAAAGAGCTCGAAGTCCACCCGCTCGAGTTCGATCAGGTGGCGGGCGACTTCGCGGCGATCGCCGTAATCGGCGGTTTCCAGCCGGTCGAGCCAGAGCCCTATCTCGCTTTCCAGACTGTCGAGCTCGCGTTGGATAGCCTCCCGTTGCCCAGTCCCGCCCCGTGGCAGGGCGCGACGGACCGCGGCGAGCCGAACCCTGGAGAGAAGGCCTATGCGCGCCGCGATCACCTGATGGAGGTTCAGCGGCGCCTCACCTTCTCCGGCGTAGCCACTTTCCATTGTCCAGGCGGCGAACTGCTCAAGGAAGAGCGGGTTTCCACCGGAGCGCGCAATGGCGATCGCGGCTACTGAGGCAGAGGGGATTAGCTGCTGGGCGAGATCCTGGAGGGAGGGCACGGGCAGCGGCACGAGCGTTCGTTCGATCTCCGGTGCGAGCGACTCCAACACCGCGCGTCCGCTCGGACGCGCGAGCAGCAGCACGAGCCTCTCGTGGGCGGTGGTGGATTCGAGCAGAGCGGAGACGAAGGCAACGCTTTCAGCGTCTGCCCAGTGCAGATCATCGAGCGCCAGAACCTCCGTTCGCTCCACCGCGATGCGATCGAGGATCGCCACGCATAGCGAAGTGGGATCGCGCGGGTTCGCTGGCAATTCGACAAGTCCAGCTGCAAATTCCGCCATACCCCCGCCGAAGAGGCTAAAGCTTGCGCCAAGAACACGGAGATCAGGATGGCGGCGGCGCCACTCGCGGATCAGGCGGGTCTTGCCGGAGCCGGCCTCGGCGATCAGCGCCACCCGCAGCGGTGTGATCCGGCTCGTCTCCAGGCACGAGTCGAGGAAGGCAAGGTCCTGTCCCCGCCCGACGAAGGGGGTGGCGTCCGCGCTCAAGACATGATCTTGAGCCGAGGGACGCTTGTGGCTGAGGAAGCGATAGCCGTGAGTTTCTTCGCCGTTCAGCAACCGTCGCGGGATACAAACGAAATTCTCGAAATGGCGGTTGGTTTGGTAGGCTTCCTCGGACGAAAGCAAGAGATCATCGGGTTCAAAATCGAAGAGAGCGTGCGAAGCGGTCAAAAAGACTGTTGGCTCTCCCGCGGCGTCGCGCGGGAGCAGGTATTGGTCGAGCCAGATCCCGAAGCGGATCCGTCCCCCGAGAATCGCTGCGAGCTGGGGAAGGGCCATGCGCAGGCGCTGTTCGAGCGCGAGCGCGTCGAGAAATGCCCGGCGCAGGCCTGGCGTGGTCGCGAAGAGCCACCCCTGGCCGGCGATCGGACAGAGCGCGCCGGTAACTTCGCTGCTACTGGCCGGGGCACACAAGACCGTTCGCAGTACGGGGGTAGCACGAAAGAGAGCAGCGTCGGGTGGCCGGACCGAAAGAACGCGCAGCACCAGCGCGCTCGCACCGACGAGCACCCGGGCATCGGGCCCCGGCGGTATTTCCGTGGAAGCGTTCGCGTGGACCCGCTCGGGGACTATTTGCCATTCCGTCCGCTCTTGCGGCCGATCGCCGAGCCAACGCACGCAGAGGGGGCAGGATTGGTGCCGCGCGGGCCATTCCCGCCGGCAAGTCTCACAATAGCGGAAAGTATAGGCAACGGCCCGAACGTCGAGGCGCCGGCCGCCGGCGTCCACGTTCCCTCGCGCGAATGAAGGATCGGCCAACGGATTACGGATTTTGCCCACTGCGTCTGCTCCCAAGAAACCGCCAAAAGGCGCCTCTTTTCTCAGGAGTCATCAGCCGTGACAGCGGCTTAAGGGGAACTCCATCCCCAGCAACGAACGTGCCAGAAGAGAGTGTAGGACAACGTCACAAGGCGTCAAGCAAAGGTAGTTGGCGAATACTGTGTACACAATACTACAGTGGGCTCTGATGCAAATAGCATGACGAGCCAGAGGTTATGGCTGTGGCATGTGACATTGTCGCTTTATTGGGCTGCCGGGACTGCATCCCAGACGGCAGGCGCACGTGGATCCTGAAGACGCAGCCGACTGAGGTTGAACTGCCCTTTGCGGATCCGAAGCAGCAGTTCGATCTCGGTTATGGTGATCGCCGCGGTCTTGAACCGTTTGAATCCGAGCATCGGACCGATCCATAGCTTCACGCCCCGATGGTCCTGCTCGATCAGATTGTTCAAGTACTTCGATGA
Organism: Acetobacteraceae bacterium; assembly: GCA_030044345.1. GTDB lineage: Bacteria > Pseudomonadota > Alphaproteobacteria > Acetobacterales > Acetobacteraceae > JAKAWQ01. The sequence continues at coordinate 5,136 of JASHVY010000418.1, forward strand.
CCGC
>JASHVY010000419.1 GCA_030044345.1 Acetobacteraceae bacterium
AGACTGTCCGCGAGCTGTTCGGGACGGCTCGCGCCGATGATCGGCGCGGTGATCGCCGGATGCGAGAGCACCCAGCGCAGCGCCATCGTGGCCATGCTCATGCCTGCCTCGCCGGCCACCTTGCGGAGCGCCTCGACGGTCTCGAACTCCTGGTCGTGCCAGTAGCGCTCCTGATATCGTGCGCCGGCATTGCCGAGCTGGAAGCGCGAGCCTTCTGGCGGCGGGGCCTGGCGGCTGTGCTTGCCCGTGAGCAGCCCGCCGGCGAGCGGATTGTAGGGGATCAGGGCAAGCGATTCCTCCGCGCAGAGCGGCAGCAGATCACGCTCGAAGCTGCGAAACAGCAGATTGTACCGTGGCTGGACGGATTCGATACGGGCGATATTCCTGATTTCGCTGCGCCCGAGCGCGCGGGCGATCTTGTAGGCCGGCCAGTTGGAAACGCCCACGTACCGCGCCTTGCCCGCGCGCACGATCGCATCGAGCGCCTCCAGCGCCTCGTCGATCGGCGTGCGTGAATCGTAGCTGTGCAACTGGTAGAGATCGATATAATCCGTATCGAGGCGCCGCAGAGAAGCATCGATCGCGTCGAGAATATGCTTGCGTGACATCCCCTGGTCCCAGGGCTTGGGCCCCATCTGGCCAACACATTTTGTGGCCAGAATGAACTGGTGGCGCTTTTCCCTGAGCCACGCGCCGAGGATCTCCTCGGTCCGGCCGGCGGTTTTGCTGCCCCCGCCCAGCGGATAGACATCGGCGGCATCCAGGAAATCGATCCCGCCGGCCGCGGCTTCATTGAGGATTGCGTTGCTGAGCGCCACGTCGCATTGCAGGCCGAAGGTCATCGTCCCCAGGCAGAGCCTGGAAACACTGAGGCCGGTGCGTCCGAATTTCACGTACTGCATGATATGACGCAAACCTCTTCACGATGATGGGGGAATATCCCGCGCAGGTGTGCCCGCCCTTGGAAATCGGCCCAAGCGACTATTGCGTTCAGCCTTTCTCCGATTGGCGCCGAATGAAGAGGATCATTTGGCGAGCGGCGATGATCCGGCTCCGTCAGCAAGCAAATAAAGCAATCGCTGTTTTTTTAAGTATAGCAGTCCCCCCCGCTTTATCACAAGCCGAAGTGCCCGGCTTCCACCAGAAGCCATGCCGATCCAGGCAATATCATCTCTGATCGTGCGCGGCTCTTTCAAACTCTGACCGTGACGCCCGCCCGCTCAGCGCGGCATAGAGCGCAAGCCTTCGCTCCGTGTTCGGCGGCAGCGTGGTTGCCGCGTGCGGCAGGACCGAAGCCGGCAATTCTCAGGTCCGGTGGCAGGCGACGGAATGGCCGGAGGCGAAAGGCGCCAGCTTCGGATCCTCGGTGCGGCAACGCGCAATCGCAAAAGGGCAGCGCGTGTGGAAGCTGCAGCCGGACGGCGGATCGAGCGGGCTTGGGATGTCGCCCGAGGCGATGGATGCCGGCTTGAGCCGCGGGTCCGGGCGCGGAATCGCCGCCAGCAGCATGCGCGTATAGGGATGAAGCGGGGCGGCGAAGAGATCTTCCTTCCGCGCCATCTCGACGATGCGGCCGAGATACATCACCGCGACACGGTCCGCGACATGCTTCACCACCGCCAGATCATGCGCGATGAAGAGATAGGAGAGACCGAGCTCCCGCTTGAGATCGCCAAGCAAATTGACGATTTGCGCCTGGATCGAGACATCGAGCGCGGAGACCGGCTCGTCGCACACCACGAGCTCCGGATTGGGCGCGAGCGCCCGCGCAATCCCGATGCGCTGGCGCTGCCCGCCCGAGAATTCATGCGGATAGCGGCCCGCATGGTAGCTCGCGAGGCCCACCAGCCCGAGCAGCTCCCGCACCCTTGCCTGCCGCTCCGCGCGATTGCCGATCCGATGCACTTTGAGCGGCTCCTCGAGGGTCTCCGCCACCGTCATGCGCGGATTGAGCGAGGCGAAAGGGTCCTGAAAAACGATCTGCATGCGCCGGCGGATGCGGCGCAGCGCCTCGCCCTCGAGTTTCGTGATATCGGTCCCGGCGAAACGAATGCTGCCCGCGTTCGGCGGGATGAGACGGAGCACGAGCCGCGCGGTCGTCGATTTGCCGCAGCCCGATTCTCCGACCAGCGCAAGAGTCTCGCCACGGGCAAGGGAAAAGGAAACGCCATCCACCGCGCGCACCGTGCCGAGCCGCCGCGAGAAGAGAATGCCGCGCTCGACCGGAAAATGTTTTTCGAGGCGATCGACCGCGAGCAAGGGCGCCGTCATGCAGCGCGGCTCACCGTCCGTCCGGGAGCGCGACGATCAAAATCATCACGCTCTCACTTCCGGCTGGCGATATTGATCGAGCGGCGCCCGCAGGCACGCCACACGATGGGAGGCAATGAGGTCCGCGAGCGGCGGGTCGATCTCGGCGCAGGCGGGGGCGGCGAACGCGCAGCGCGGATGAAAACGGCAGCCGGCGGGGAGCGCGAAAGGCGGCGGCACGGTGCCCTCGATCGCAAGCAGCCGTTCGCGCTGCTGTTCGAGGCGTG
>JASHVY010000420.1 GCA_030044345.1 Acetobacteraceae bacterium
ATCAGCGCGTCGGCGTCCCGTCGGCTCCGCCCGAGCAATGATTGCATCCGATACGGTCGCGCCGCTCCCGGGACACGCAAAAGCAGAGAATTCAGAACATCTACCAATCCGCAACTGTCGTGTTAGGCCCTCGGCGACGTGGATGGAGAGAATCAGGGCCATGCCGCTCTCCTATCGTGGCTTCCGGCATCGCGCGAGCAGGCGGCCGATCCGGCTCGCTCCGGCGCGGAGCTGGGCTCGTGCCTCGGCCGGCATGTCCTGTCAGCGGCTCATCAGTCCCAACATCAGGCGCTCCGCATCATCCAGGGCGGTGACCAATTCGCTTCGCCTTCGGGGGCGAGTTTCCTGTTTCGTCGGGTTCTCGCCGGGCGATCACGAATCGGCCTCCATATGGTCGGCACATCCGAAATGAGACGCGAGAAAACACAAACTTTGTCAATAGCTTATTACGCCACATTAGAGATTGGGCACGGTCTCGGCCGACTGGGACCGGGGTTGACGCTCAAGCGCAACCCCCAGTTTCATCCCGATGAAAATCCAGGAGGCTGATAGTGGGGGAAGTGGTGGAGTTACGCGGCCGATTTCCTAGCCGGCTTCCTCGGGTGCGGAAGCTGAAGCAGCCTGATGACGACCTTTCGCTGCTCAGGCGAAAGGCCACGCCAGAAATTCAGCAAGGCGAGTTCGTCAGCATCTTTAGCGAACTCAAGGCCATTTGGGCTTGCTGGGCCGGCTATTCCTTGGCGGAAATAGTCGAGCGGCACCCCGAAGAAATCCGCGATGGCAATCATGGTCTCGCGACCGGGCATGTCGAGGCCGCGCTCGATGCCGGCGAGGGTTGATCGACCAATTCCGATGGCCTCAGCCGCTTCGACCTGGGTCAGGCCTTTGCTCTTTCGTAGGGCCCTGATAAGGGCTCCTGGGCTCTCCCGGTTGGCCATGCCGACAATGTGCCGGATTACGCGATCAGATGGGTCGGCTGTCCCGACAATCCGTGTGACGGAGAATGTCGGTTCAGCCGACATTGCAGTATGGACGTTCAGGTTCTCGTCGAGAAAGCTGGTGGGGTGAGCAAGATGGCGGCCCGACGCGGTGTCAGCCATTCCACGGTATGTGACTGGAAGCGCGGGAATTTCCTGCCGGGGAACCGGGTAAGGCGAATTGCGGAACTCCTCACGATTCCCGTCGAGGCGCTTCTCCCGATGGTGCGCGCGCCCGTCTCGCGCAAAGCCTCCGTCGTGGCAGCACCGCAGGAAGCAGCATGACGGTGGCCGAGCAGCCGCTCCTGAATCCTATGGAGTCCCCTACTCAGCCAGGACGGCAGCATCTCGATTACGTGAGCGGACGATATGAAGTGCTTCCTGGTGGTTGGCAGGCTCTGGTGGGCGTTCGGCAAGCCGCAGCACCTCTATTGCGTTTGCTAACAAACCGTACGCGGGATCGCGCGGTCTCACCTGAAGAACTTCGTCCCGAAATTGCTCGAGCCTGCGGGCGAATGGCTCTCGCCGCAACACACCTGCCGGTTCCAACTCGGTGATGAGCGCGGTGAAAAGCCCGAGAACGGCGGCCACGAGCCTGTCGTGGTCCCGACTCCAGCCATCCAAGAGGACCTCGACGGCGCCAGATGAAAAGTCACGCGGTGGAACAGTCATAGGAAATTCCAACGATTTTGAGACACGCAGACGAAACATCAAGGCAAGCCATGGGATCTATCCTCGCATCGAAAGCTTGATCCTGCAACGAACTGTGGCGTCGGTCACGCGGAAGTCATCCGCATTTCCCCGGAGGCTATGGTGAGGAATTCGGCAGTGACTGCGCTCAAAACCGGATGGAAACTTGTGGTTCGCGATCTGGGTGGCGTGGAAGCGGTTGCAGCCGCGACGCGGACGACGCGATCTCTCGCGTCCGACTATGGCAACGTTCATTCGGAGCGATTTGTGCCGGTGGACGTGGTGCTCGAGGCCGAGCTGATCGGTGGATCGCCGCATGTGACCGCGGCGCCCGTGCGGATCGGGCGCGATATCAGCGATCTTTTCACTCGGGCGGCGAACGCCCTCGGTGGCGGGGAGATCAACGACGCGGATCGGGCCGGGATGGTGCGCGATCTCGACGATCTCAGGCGCACGGCCGCCGAGGCGCTGATGCTCTTGGCGCCGAATAGCCCTTCCCTCTCACGAAAGGCCGAGTGACGCGATGCCGCCAAGTGCCGCTCTTTCCGCTGATGATCGCGAGTGATTTCCAATGCTGGCCGACCAGGTGCGTTGCTCCTCAGGCTACACGGAGGTTCGTGGCGGCGTGATCCGCTTGATCGGCGCCGAGAAGCGGACGGCGATCTCCACGCCTCCGCCTGAGCCTGCGAACGATGCGAAGGCGCCGCCGCGCGCGCAGCGCTCTCGCGCGCGGGATGTGATCCGCGCGAGATGGACCAGCTCGGCGCGGTGCTCGCCGGGCATTGGATGCTGACCGAGGATGGGGTGCCGTCAAGCTTGGTGGCGGATGGCATGGTCTCGGCGATTTCCGCCTATATCGGGACCGCCGAGGCGGTTGCGGCGGATGACGGGCCGCGGCGCGTGCTGCACCATCTGCTATCCTCGCTCGTGCCGCGCAACCGTTCCACCGAGCTCGCGCAGATCGGCATGCTGATGCAGGAAGCGTTCGCGCCGGATATGGGGATCGACGGAGATTCACGTGTCGCAGCGGAGATATTGGCGCGCTACGGCATCCGCGTCGTGCGGGAGACGGATACGTCCGACGGCCATGGAAGATCGGTGCCGCGGATGGCGGATGGCGACGGCATTTGGCTCGGCCGATCGGTCAAGCCGCTGCATGCGCTATTCGAGGACAGTCCGTTTGCCGGCGACCGATGGCTTTACGAGGTCATGCGTGCGGAAACGGCCCGAGCGAGCCGAACAAATGTGCGTATTGGCGGCTACGCAGGGCGCGCGATTTGGCTGAGTCGCGCTGACCTGGAGCCGCCCGACGAGTAGCTGCGAACGGCTGTGAACCGAGCTGCACGCGGAGCAATATCAGGCGGCGATCGAGATCCATCAGGTTTGGATGGCGATCACGCGGGCGCTTTTCGCGCGGGTGCAATCCTACGGAACGGCTTGGTCGCGTGCTGACACCGACGGATTGGGCGCCTTCGCTGACGCGGGCTTATCGCGATCGCTATGCACCTTGGCGTGACGAGGCGAGCCAGGGTGCATAGCGATCGCGAACATCCCCGGCGGGCTTTCTGTTTTCGGGCTCATGATCGCGATCTCGGTGCATGCGGATATCGCGCCGGTGCTGCGCAGGCTCGATGAGCCTGGCCGCAACCAGGCACCGTTCGCGATCGCGCGGGCGCTGACCGATACGGCGCAGGAAGGCCGCAAGCGCGGATTTTCGTGAAGGACATCCAGGCCCGCTATCTCCTGACGAAAGAGACTGGCGGCATTCGGACGCCGCGCGCCGGACAGGCGCTGGTGCTGCCGGGCAAGGTCAGGTTGAACCGCTACGGCAATATGCCGGCGGGCTTGCTCAAGCGCCTGCACGTGATGGCGGACAGCCCGCGACACGGAGTGCCGGCGTCGCCTATCTGCCGGCGAACGCGCCCGCCAATAAGGCCGGGATCGGTGGTTACTTTCGCCGGGCGGCGGGACACAAGCTCATGCGGCTCACGGTGTTCGAGGCGGCCCCGCGCTATCGCGCACGCATGCAGTTCCGCGAGACCGTCGGCGCCACGGTGCGAGGCAGCATCGTCGCGCGGCTCCGGCAAAGGCTCGCCGAAGCAATCGCTTCCGCCCGATAGGCCTGGGTCCTTCCCAAAGAGGGGAGGCAACCGCGGGCATTTCGCGCCCCGGTGGGGGGCACACTTTGTTCATTCAAAACAGAGGCTTACCTTGTCACTCGCGTTGTCCTCCGAGAGCGATCTGAGGCTGACGAAGCGCGAGCTGCACCTGAAGCTCGGCGTCTCGCGCCCGACGCTCGATGCCTGGATCGACCGCTATCCGGATTTTCCGATCGTCGAGCGCGGGACGAACGGCACGCCCTATCGCTTCGATCCGGTCGCCGTCATCGCCTTCCTCAAGGCCAAGCAGGACGAACAGGCCAAGCGCAACGCCGAGCGAGACGAGCAGCTCGCCCAGCTCGTGCTGCCGCTCGACCGGCCGAGCAGCGAGCCGGGGAAGATCATCTCGGCGGAGGAGCGGCTCAAGGAAGCAAAGGCGAATGCGGCGGAGATCGCGCTCGGCAAGGAGGTCGGGCCGCTCGAGGAAAAGCTTTTGTACACCTTCGGCGAGCTCAACCGGCACCTGACCGCGTTCATCCGCCAGCTCGCGCGCGAGCAGAACTGGCCGGAGCCGATTTTGCTCGATGCCGAGCGGCGGCTCGCGGAGATGCAGCGCGCGTGCCGGAGCGGGCTCGCCGAATATCTCAATCCGATCGAGGCGGAAGCGCATGTCGCACATCACAGCGCCGCCTAGTTGTGGGCCAGCTCGCGCGGGCCGATGCGGGACCGTGGGCGGTGCATTTCCCGGCGGCGCTCAAGAGCAAGGAACCGCCGCATGCGTGGTTCGAGCAGCTCGTGAGCGAGACGCGGCGGCCGAGCGGCGCCTGGGCGAAGACGGCGAGCGCGGCGCGAAACGAGGCGCTCGACCTGATGGTGATGACGCACGCCATCGCGCATCTGCATGGGCTCGCGCGGATCGATTGGGACCGGCCGCCCGGCTGGGCTGCGGAGTGGGGCGCGAATGGGGGCAAGGAGACAGGAGGTGGGCCGTTTGAGGCTGAGAGAGCAACAATCACACTTCGAGAGGTTACACAAGCAGTCACGTGCAAGGCTAAAGTTTCCTCTGGCCTTGTGGCGCGGCTGGCTTAGTAGAGGAGGAGTAGAGGTCCTCCGACTATTGACTCGGCTGGGTTCCAGCA
>JASHVY010000421.1 GCA_030044345.1 Acetobacteraceae bacterium
AGCAACGTGTACCCCCCACCAGGTGTGTAGTACCAAATATAAACTTCTGTGGCGCCGGTGTTAGTGTCGACGCCAGAGACTGTGTACATCGCGCCAGGACTGGTGGGATCGCTCATCTTCTGGCCTCCATGCCGTCTTCGGAACGACTACCGAGCGGCATCTTGCAACGCGCCCGCGCAACGCAACCTGCAGCGAGCTTATCTCGAAACGAACAGCCGATATGTCTGCGGCCACTCATCGATGAGCAAGCAAGCCGCAATGGTAGAGTGATGACCAAACAACGCTAAACCCGCATTCAGGCCGGGCCTCACGTGAGGAGCAACGAGTTTCCGGAATCATCACTGAGCTTTCACTGGCCACAAGCCACACATGACTGACAATCCCCGAGTATCCAGGAGGACTCTCGAACGTCCATCTCAATGTCGAGGTCGAAGGATCCCATCGGTAGACCACCGAGTGCGGCTGCGTGCATCGCGTATCTCCCGAGTTCCCGCCCCTTTTAAGGGCGAGTCGGTTAAACTCGCATCTGCGCTCCCACACGACCAGATGCGCTGCCACTCGCGATAAGTTCGAAGGTCGCCAAAACTCTTATATTTTCGTAATGATACTGAGCCACCTCCGGATTCTCAACAAAATTCGTTCCTTACTCGAATTTTTCATCAATTTCCCAAAATCCTGCTCGTTGCCTCTCCCTTGTCCGATATGATAGAGAGCTGTGCAAATTTCTCGTGGTAAACGCTATGGACTCTTATTGTTATCATCAGTTACTTTTGATACACTTTGCGTATCCACTTGCAAAGGGCAACCCGAGCGCGGAAGACGGCAAACGGAGAAAATCGATTTGTTCCATTTGAGACATGAAATTTCTCTTGAAAATTATGAAATCACACAAATTCATTTTGAGTTGACATCAACAGAATCGTTGGCGAGCAAGCCCGGGCTGGCTCTACAAAAAACCGCTTCTCATGGAGAATGACGCAACCGATCTGCACGGGAACGTGAGCGAAGCCCGAATCCACAGGACTCGATCAACCGCGCTCTCGAATATTTTCCTGCCGCTTCGGTACGTAGACCAGGCCTCGGTTACGTTTCAGCCTTCGATGGATTTCCTGAACATTGACACTGCGTCTACGTTTCTATTCTGTAACAGTACACCTGCCTCGACCGCGTGGAGGTGAGGGTGAACAACCCGCAATAGGAACGCTCCCAATCCTCGGCGCCGGTGGCTGCCAGTCTTCCTCGATGACGGTTTGCCTGTGGCCAAGATCGCGAGCGTTGCGCTTCGCATCGCCCTGTCCCACGGAAGGACCCGGTCATTGAGAGCCCGTTCGCGCCGTCGTCCCCTTGAGGATGATCGCAGCCAAGCCATTTGGCAGGGATCGGATCGTTACGATCGCAACTACGTCTCTCGGTGCGATCACGGCCCACGCCCGCCGCCAAGGCGGTGAGGCAGTTTCCCCGCCCGGCGTGGAAACCCCGCTGCCGGCATGCGCAACGCCCCTGAGCGGTTCTGCCGATTCCTGAAATCGCGGAGTCTTACGGGTTCCGGTTTCGGCTTCAGTGCCGCGGCGAAAATTTTCTCCTGCGATTATATACTTTGCTGACTTTTACAGGCTTCCCGATGGGCGTCAGTCCAACCCACCGGGCAACGAACAGTACGTTATATATATGGGTACATAACAAGTCTTTGCTGCCAGCGCGAACGGATCAGGGCCTGGAAAGAGTCTCGGCACGACCCAAGGCAATTTTGCATGCTCCGGATAGTCAACGCATCGGATGCGTTTCGTTTCGAATGGAAATCACCAGCGCCACGCAGAGACAGCGCGCAGTCTCAGCCTGCATGGCAGCACGAAGCCAAGGCTGCTGTCGCCGTGTCTTGGTGCCGGCCGCAAGGCCCGAGTGCCGTCGAGCGACCCCAAGCGTGCCCATCGCGAAACGCCGTCCTATTGACCTCCGCCTATCGCGTTCTGAATGTCGTTGATGTCCTCCACCTGCTTGATATTCACTTTGCCATTGGCGCAGCCCAAGCCGGTGAGCGTGCCCACGAGATGGCCACCGGCCGCTGCCCCGTCGATGCTGCCGACCGGCCCATTCCCCGTATCGGTCTGCGACAGAACCAGCCTCAGCTTGCCGTTCGAGTCCACGGTTCCCCGGACATCGCTCACTCCACTGAGGTCGGAATAATAGGCTATCCCGTGAATATCGCCGACGAATGAGCTCGCCAAATCCCAGACGATATAAGGACAACCGCCGACCGATGATGGCGAACTCCCCATGAAGCCCGGCAGTGGCGCGGCGTCCGCTGAACCAGCAGCGATGGCCCCGAACCCAAGGAACCCGACCGCAACCAACCCGACGGACATTTTGGTTTTCATTGTGCCCCTTCCCCCAAAGGAGCGGCGATGGAAAAGCGCCGCGACGGCAATCTAGCTCAATGCGAATTGGTATTGAATCGGACGAGTGGGGGAATCCCCTTCCTGCCGATCGCGCGTCGGGCGCGTTGGGAAGGTTCGTCTATAGCGGCTCGTCTATAGCGGCGGGGGCATCTCACGGTTCGTGATTGACATCTGCCGCCTACCGGGTGCGTCTTGATCCGGTCGATTCTGACCTCGCGGATGAAGAGGGCACCAGGACGCGCGTGGGCATCAACAGCTTTCGGCGGCGACGCCTCAAACCCGGGCGCGATCGGGCGGGAGTGCCGCCCGCCCCGCGGTGTCGAGGCCGCGGCCCCTTCCGCCACGGCCCCCGATAGCGCCCCTGTCGATATCGCCCCATGGTCGCTGCCGGTTAGGAAGGAATCGTCCGCGATGTCGCTGGCCCGGAGGGCTGAGACGGCCGCCGTGCGTGCCGGGTTCGTCATATTGCGGCAGCTCGGCCCCGCGATGGCATCCGATCTCGGCGGCGGCGTGACGCGGGCGATCGGGCCCTTGCTGGCTGTCTCGCGCGTCGCGGACGCCAACCTGCGCAACGCCATGCCGGAGCTGGATGCCGCCGCGCGTCGCCGGATCATCCGCGGCGTGTGGGACAATCTGGGCCGTGTCGTGGGCGAGCTGCCACACTTGGCGGCGCTGAGCCGCACCCCCTGCGGACCGGGATGGGAGATTGAGGGCGAGCACATTCTGCGCGCTCAGACAATGCGCGGCGGCCCGGCGATTTTCTTCACCGGCCATCTCGGAAACTGGGAAATCGCGCCGGCCGTCGCGGCTGCGCTTGGCGTGCCCGTAGCGCCGATGTACAGGCCGGCGTCCAATCCAGCGGTCGATCGCATCATCTGCGATTTGCGACGCAAGGCGTTGGGCGACAGTATTCCAATGTTCACCAAAGGTGCTTCAGGGGCACGTGGCGCGCTGGCGCATCTTGATCGCGGCGGCTGCCTGGGCCTCGTGGTCGACCAGAAGCAGAATGACGGGATCGCCGTGGATTTCTTCGGCCGGAAGGCGATGACCGCGCCGGCGCTGGCCGCACTGGCGTTGCGGTTCCG
>JASHVY010000422.1 GCA_030044345.1 Acetobacteraceae bacterium
GCGTTGTATATCGCACCTTGGCTCCAGGCGTTCCGGACGGCGCGGCGGTGGATGCCGAGGGCTGTATATGGTTCGCGGTCCATGGCGCATGGCAGATCATCCGCTGCACACCGGAGGGCGAACTTGTTCAGGTGATCAAGGTGCCGGCACAACTCCCAACCGCCGTCGCCTTTGGGGGGCCCGATCTTCGCACGTTGTACGTAACAACAAAGACATACCAGTTGAGCGGAACCGAGCTCGAGAGTCAGCCGCTCGCCGGCGCGCTGCTTGCGCTTGATATGAACGTCCGCGGGCTGCCGGAGCCGCGCTTCCGGGGCTGATCTCCCGTCATCACGCCGAGGCGGGATCGCTCGCGAACCATTCCAGGATCTGCAGAAAGAAGCGGCACCTCAAGCGGGGCGCCACATGGAGGAAAGAGGGCCATGATTGCCAAGCTTCCGCGCCGGACGATGTTGCGGCATACCGCGGCCGGGGCCGCTATCCTTGCTTCACCGGCGATCCTGACCAGAGGGGCTCGGGCAGCGCAGTTCCGGTTCAAGCTCGCGACGACAATTCTGCCTGCCCAACCGTTGAATGCCTATGTCAAGCAGGCGGCGGCAGCCGTGCGTGCAGAGTCGCATGGGCAAGTTGTGATCGAGGTGTTCCCCGGGTACGAACTCGGCAGTTCAACATCCGTCATGTCCGAAGTGCGAGACGGCTCCATTGAAATGGCGACGTTTTCGGGCGCTATTTTGGCGAACGTGCTGGAGGTCTCGTCTATTTATAATCTGGCTTTCATCTTCAAGGACTATGATCAGATCTGGACGACAATGGATGGAAAATTGGGAGATTATCTGAGAGCGCAGATAGAAGGCATCGGGCTCCATGCGCTCGACAAAATCTGGAATCTGGGCTTTCGGCAGATTACCACCAGCACCAAGCCGATAAGGACACCGGAAGATTTGAAGGGCGTCAAAATCCGGGTTGCCGTGGCGCCGCTCATCTTATCCTGTTTCCAGGCGCTCGGAGCAGCTCCAGCCGCCATCAACTTCAATGAGTTGTTCACGGCGCTTCAGACCAAAGTGGTCGATGGTCAGGAGAATGATCTCTTCCAGATTTGGAAGGGGGATCTCTATGAAGTACAGAAATATTGCGCCATGACCAACCATATCTGGGACGGATATTATTTCTTCATTAACGGTCGGATCTGGAACGGCCTTCCTGATGACGTGAAGACTCTCATAGCGACGAAGTTCAATGATGCCGCCGTGCAGCAGAGGCAGGCCGTCATTGATTCATTTGGGCCGGCCCAAACCGAGTTGGCGAAGAAGGGGCTCATCTTCAACGATGTCGATCGCGAGCCATTCAAGTTGGCACTGAAAAATGCCGGATTCTACGCGCGTTGGGAAAAAACATTCGGCCCGAAGGTATGGTCCCTGCTCGAAGAGTCTGTCGGCAGTCTGACATAGAACAGCAGCGACGGCAGACGGAACGCTCAGCGATTCATGACTGGCCGGGATTCTCGGACGACGCTCGATCACTATGCCGGGGCAAATCGCCGGGAGCGTCGCATGGATGTCGTGCCGCAGACATTGCTCTTCTATCTCATCAGACTGGACCGAGCGGTTGCATGGATTTCCGAGATCGCCGCAGCATTTCTCGTTCTGGTGGAAATCGGAATCCTGTTTGCCGGCGTCATCTGGCGATATGTGCTGGACAGCCCGCTGATCTGGGTCGATGAGCTGGCGGAAATATTGTTCCTATGGCTGGTGAGCCTCGGTGCCGTCATTGCGCTCCGCCGAGGCGAACATATGAGAATGGCCCTCCTTGTCGGCCGCCTGCCGGAGAAAGCGCAAAGGATGTTGAGCCGGGTCTCCGCGCTCGTGGTGACAATCTTTATTGCTGGATTCATCGGCCCCGGCATTTCCTATATGCGGCATCAAGCGGCTGTGATCTCACCAACGCTCCATATCCCTGGATCCTGGATCGTTGCCGGCGAGCTTGTGGCCTTTGTGTTTCTTCTGACGGGCGCAATTCGAAATCTTTTTGAAAATGCGACATTGCGTGAATTGGCGCTGACATTCGCGATTGGACTCGTCCTGGGCCTTTGTTTATGGCTCCTTGAGCCGTTCTTTCTCGCGATAGGCAATGCCGATCTGGTGATCTTTTTCGTTGGCATTGCCGGAGCCTGCATCGTTTGTGGCGTGCCCATCGCTTTCAGCTTTGGCATCTCGACCGTTGCGTTCATATTCTATACGACATCGATCCCCCTTACCATCGTCGTCAACCAGATGAATCAGGGGATGTCGTCGATCGAGCTCCTTGCGGTTCCCATGTTCGTCATCCTGGGCCTCCTCATGGATATGACGGGCATTGCTCGCGCGCTTGTCGATTGTCTCACCGCCTTTGTCGGCCATAGGCGTGGCGGCCTCTCTTATGCGCTCATCGGCGCGATGTTCGTGGTTTCCGGTATTTCGGGCTCGAAGGCGGCCGATCAGGCGGCGATCGCCCCGGTTCTGCTGCCGGAGATGAAGCGGCGTGGCGCGAATCCTGGTGAGCTGGTTGCGCAGCTTGCCGCTGCTGCGGCGATGTCCGAGACCATTCCACCGAGCCTGGTTCTGATCATTGTCGGTGCGGTCACGGGCGTTTCGACCTCCGCGCTGTTCGATGGAGGGTTGCTGCCTGCGGCGATCGCCGCCGTGGCGCTGCTCATGCTGGTGTTTTTCCGAAGCCGGAGTGAAAAATCGATCGGTGAGCGCGTAGGCGGCTGGGAAAAGGTTCGGCTGCTCGTCATCGCAATTCCTGCACTGGCTCTGCCATTTCTCATTCGCTATGCCGTTGTCGCCGGAATAGCGACCGCGACCGAGGTTGCCACGATTGGCGTGATCTATTCGCTGTTGGTGGGTCTTTTTGTCTATCGCCGCTTTGATTGGCGCCGGATATTTCCCATTCTTGTGGAAACTGCCGCACTGTCCGGAGCGATTCTCCTCATTATTGGGACCGCTTCGGCGATGTCATGGGCTCTGACCCAGGCAGGCTTTGCCGACACCGTGACCGACTTGATGGCCCAGGTTCCAGGAGGGCGGGGCGGCTTTCTCGCCGTTTCGATCGTGCTCTTCATTGTTCTCGGCAGCGTGCTCGAAGGGCTGCCGGCCATGGTGCTGTTCGGCCCGCTTCTGTTTCCGCTCGCTCAACAAGTTGGCATCAATGTCGTGCAATATGCCATCGTGGCGATTCTCGCAATGGGCGTGGGACTGTTCTCTCCGCCCTTTGGCGTCGGTTTCTACCAGAGTTGCCTGATTGGCCGGTCCAGCAGCGATGAGGCGTTTTCCCGTATCTGGCCCTATATGATAACGCTCATTGCCGCGCTCGCCATCGTTGCCGCTGTGCCCTGGCTGTCGGTCGGGTTCAGCCCGTGAATCTTGCCAATGGAAGATCGGTTGACGAGCCCGATTTTTGAGTTGACATGCAATCTCGCGTTTGACGCTTGGGGCCCATCGCCTCAATGTTGAAGGGTTCCTGGAGTGTTGGAGGAAGATTTGCCCGCACGGATTGTTGTCGCAGCGAATCCGCTGAGCGATCTTGGTATCATGCAGGACCTGGCTCCACCAGGATTTGACATTGTCGTCGCCGAACCGGGAAGCCGGGAATTGTCCGAAGCTTTGCCGATGATGGAGTACCTCCTCGGTCATGGCGAAGTCGTGATGGATGATGCCTTCTACCGGTCGGCGCCGAAGCTCAGGCTGGTACAGCTCCTTTCCGCCGGTTATGACCGCGTCGATTTGGAGGCTGCACGGCGGGCCAAGGTGCCTGTATGCAACAATGGGGGCGCCAATGCGGTTGCGGTGGCCGAGCATGCCCTCCTGCTGATGCTCGCGGTGAGCCGGCGACTGCCATGGCAGCACGCCAACGTCGTCTCGGGACGCTGGCGCGGCAACGATGTCGCAGGCCTGCGTCTCTATGAACTCGAGGGACGAACGCTTGGCATTGTTGGGCTGGGCACCATCGGCAAGAAGACCGCCCGTCTCGCTCGCGCTTTTGGAATGCGCGTCCAATATTACGATATCCTGCGCCTGACGGAGGATCAGGCGGATGCATTCGGCGTCAAGTTCCGGTTGCTTGGCGAACTGTTGTGCACATCCGATATCGTTTCCCTGCATGTGCCCCTCACATCGCGGACCCGGCACCTGATCGGCGAAGCGGAGCTGCAATTGATGAAGAAGAGCGCCTATCTGATCAATACCTCCCGCGGGCCGGTGGTGGACGAGGAAGCGCTTTACAAAGCTCTTAATCAGGGAGCCATTGCCGGTGCGGGACTCGATGTCTTTGATCGTGAGCCTCCATCCGCCGACAACAAGCTGTTCGGGCTCGCCAATGTCGTGCTCACGCCCCATTTGGCCGGCCCGACATGGGACAACCAATACACGCGCTTTCGCAACGCCTTCGACAATGTGCAGCGTGTCGCGCGCGGCGATGCGCCTCTATGGCTTGTCCCGGAACTCCGATCTTAACCATCGGTTTCCGTGGGGGCGGGGCACCGTCAATCGCGTGA
>JASHVY010000423.1 GCA_030044345.1 Acetobacteraceae bacterium
CCGCCAATCTGGAGCGGGATGCGTTTGCTTCCGCGTATTCATCCCGCTCCAGCCTTTTGTTTTCCCGCGCGCTTCACGCCTTCGGTGACTCCACCTTCGGCGATCACGCTTTAAAGCGCGTTCGCGGCCGGAAGCTGATTGAGCGTTTCAACGAGAATGCGGATATTTTCACCGTAATCGATCGGCGTCACGACGAGATGCACACCACCCGAGCGGAACGCCGCATCGAGCGCCGGGGCGAGTTCATCGGTGGCCGTGATGCGCGTTCCCCGCGCGCCATAGGATTCGGCATAGCGAACGAAATCCGGATTGCCGAAAGTGAGCCCCCAGTCGGGGAATTTATCGACCGCCTGCTTCCAGCGGATCATCCCGTAGGCATGATCCTCGAGGATCAGCACGACGAGATTGAGCCCGAGACGAACCGCGGTTTCCAGCTCCTGGCTGTTCATCATGAACCCGCCATCGCCGCAGATGGCGAGCACCCGCCGACGCGGGTGAAGCATCGCCGCCATCATCGCCGAGGGCAGCCCCGCGCCCATCGTTGCCAGCGCATTGTCGAGCAGCAGGGTATTGGCCACGCGCGTGCGGTAATTCCGCGCGAACCAGATCTTGTACATGCCATTGTCGAGCGCGACGATGCCATCCTCAGGCATCACCTGGCGGACATCGTGCACGATCCGCTGCGGTATCGGCGGAAAACGCTCCGCGCGGGCATCTTCCTCGAGATGGGCCAGAATTTCCTTCCTGAGCGGCAACAGGGCCTGGGCACGGTCCAGGCGGCCTTCCAACCGGTCGGCAAGAAGGGCAAGGCTCGGGCCAACGTCTCCCACCACCTCCGCATGCGGGAAGAAGACCTGCTCGACATCGGCGGGCAGAAACCCGACATGGATCACCTTCGGTCCGCGCGGGCCCATCAGGAAGGGCGGCTTCTCCACCGTGTCATGGCCGATCGCGAGAATTACATCGGCCTGGTCGATCGCCATGTGCACGTAGTCGCGCTCGGAGAGAGCGGCCGTGCCCATATAGAGATTCGATCCGCCGGTGACCGCACCCTTGCCCATTTGCGTGTTGAAGAAAGGGATCTGCGTGCGCCGCACGAAGGCAGAGAGCGCATCGGCGAGGTGCGGGCGGCTCGCTGCCGCGCCGAGCATGACGAGCGGGCGTTCAGCGGCAAGAATCATCGCCGCCGCGCGATCGAGCGCCTCGGCGCGCGCGACCGGCCATTCCACCGGGTGCGGTGCCACGAGCGGCACCGCCGTTTCCTCCTTTTCGGCCGCGATATCCTCAGGCAGCTCGAGATGCACCGGGCCCGGGCGCTCCTCGGAAGCGACGCGGAAGGCATCGCGCACGATCGTCGGGATCATCGCGGGGCTCACGATCTGCCGCGCGAACTTGGTGATCGGCCGCATCGCCGCGACCACATCGACGATCTGAAATCCCGCCTGCCGGCTTGACCGGACCGGCTTCTGGCCGGTGATGGCGATCATCGGCATCGCGCCGAGATAGGCGTAGGCGACGCCCGTCGCGAGATTGAGCGCGCCCGGCCCGAGCGTGCTGAGGCAGACGCCCGGCCGGCCGGTGAGCCTGCCGTACGTCGCGGCCATGAAGGACGCGGGCTGTTCGTGGCGGGTGACGATGAGCGTGATGGAGGAGCGGCGGAGCGCCTCGATCACCTCAAGATTCTCTTCGCCCGGAACCCCGAAGACCTGCTTTACGCCCTCATTCTCGAGTGAAGCGACGAGCAGCTCGGCGCCGTTCCGCATCCTCGATCCTTTCCGCTGCTCGTGTTTTGCTGCGAGACGGCGCGATATTCAGTTCCAGTAGGCCGGCCAGGCGGACTGATTGCCCTCATATTCCAGAAGCCGCAGCATCGCCGGCCACTCGAGCACACCGAAAGGCCGGCGCGTGCCGGGCTGATAAAGATGCGCGGTCCGCTCGAGCACCTCCTGCGGGGGGATTTCGAGCTCGGTGCGTGAAGCCATCGCATCCACCTGCGTGCGGCACGAAAGCTCCAATTGATACATCGTGTTGAAAGCCTGCTGGATGGTGGCGCCGCAGGTCAGCAGCCCGTGCGAGCGCAGGATCATCGCGTCATGCGGACCGAGGTCGCGGACCAGCCGCTCGCGCTCGGCGAGGTCGATCGCCGGGCCTTCATAGTCATGATAGCCGAGATGGCCGTGAAAGCGCAGGCAAGTCTGATTGAGCGGCAGCAGGCCGCACTTCATGGAGGAGACCGCCATGCCGGCGCGCGTATGGGTATGAATGACGCTGGTCACATCCTTGCGGCCGCGATGAATGGCGCCATGGATCACATAGCCGGCCTGGTTGATTCCATAGTCGGTGTCCGGCTTCCAGAGGATGTTGCCGTCGAGATCGATCTTCACCAGGCTCGAGGCAGTGATCTCCTTGTAGAGCAGGCCGTAGAGATTGATGAGCAGATGGCCTTCCTCCCCGGGCACGGCCAGCGTGATATGGTTATAGACGAGGTCGGTCATGCCGTACCAATCCACCAGGCGATAGCAGGCGGCGAGATCGAGCCGCGCCTGCCACTCCCCCGGGCTCACCTCGTCGCGGACCGATTTGAACTGCGAACGATAATTCATGGCGCTTCCTTTTTTCTTCCGGAAAATTCCGCCGATATCAGCCCGATTGCGGCAGGGGCTTGACCAGATTTCGCAGCAGCGCGATCGCCTGTTTCGTGTCCCATTGGACGGAGCCTTCGATGCGGCCGGTGATGCGGCCGCTGCGATCGATGATGAAGCTTGTCGGGATGCCGTCGAGCTTGAAGGCATGCGCGACATCGCCGTTCGGATCGAGAAGCATCGGCAAGTGGTCGATCCGGTTCGTATCGTAGAACGACTTCACCGCCGGCAACCCCGTCGCGTCGATCGAGACCGGCAGGACCACGATCCCGAACGGCGCGATGCTGGCAGCGAGCGTGTCGAGCGAAGGCATCTCGGCGACGCAGGGACCGCACCAGGTCGCCCAGATGTTGAGCACGAGGCCCTTGCCGCGATAATCGGCGAGCGTTTGCCGGGCACCGGTTGCGGTCTTGAAGGAGATGGGCGGCGGCACGGTGCGCGGGCTCACCCGCTCCAGCGCATCGGAGAGGGTGTCGAGCGCGAGGGCGTTCGATCGCCGCGTCGTTGCCACTAGGCCGAGCGCACCCAGGCTCGCCAGGAGGACGCGTCGAGGGAGGAGAGAACCGGCCATAGAAGTCTCCGTCACCGGCCTTGCGGGCACCGGCCTTGCGGGCATTATCGTTCGGCCGCCTGGCGCATTCCCACCGCGCGATCGAGCGCACGGAGAACCTCCCCCGATGTCAGGAGATCGGGCAGCACAATGCCGGCAGGGCTTGCCGGACCATAAACGACGTCGAGCGGCACGCCATAGCGCCCGAAGCTCTGCAGATAGCGGGTAATCGCAGGATCGGGCCGTGTCCAGTCGGCGCGCAGAAGAAGAATGCCGGGGGCGGCGAGCGCGCCGGCAACCGGTGCCCGGTCCAGCACGGTCGCTGCATTCACCTGGCAGATCAGGCACCAGGCCGCCGTGACATCGATCACCACGCGCTTGCCCTCTGCGAGCCCCTGAGCGAGCGCTTCCTGCGTGAAGGGATGCCAGGCGCTCGCCGTCTCCGCGCGCGGCGCGGCCGTGCCGGCCCCGGCCGTTCCCAGCACCGTGGCCAGGATGGCGGCCGCCACCAGCCCGCTCGCAGCCGCGGTGGCGATCCGGCGCAGCCTTGCCCGGCTGCCCAGGCGATGGCGCCAGCCAAGCGTGCCGA
>JASHVY010000044.1 GCA_030044345.1 Acetobacteraceae bacterium
ATGCCGAAGTCTTCCTCGTGCAGACAGATGGCGTTCTTCAGAGTCTCGGCTTCGCCTGACATCGACAGCACATCCGCGTCGAAATAGTGGATGACGCCGAGGCAGTCGCAGCCCAGGGAGAGTGTGTTGGCCATCCGACCGATGCCGTACTCGCCGACATCGAAGACGTTCTTCTTGTTGTGCGTGGGCGTGGGATCGCCGTACGGAACCTGCATCTCGGAGAGCGAGGCGCGGCGCAGCACCGGCCGCCACGTTCCGTGATCGCAATAGGCGATGTCGCGCAGAACAAGCCCTTCGCGTGAGGTGAAGCCGACATGGAAGCGCCAGCGCTGCCATTCCACCTGCCGGCCGCGGACCGAAAAGCTCGGCCCCTCGGGCTGGACGATCTCGAGCGGCTTGAGATCCGTGCGCGATGGCCCGACCGAGGTTGCGGTGTAATTGCCGGTGAGCGGCGGCAGCGGATAGGCGACATCATCGACCACTTCGAGCACGCGCATGGTGGCGAGATCGACCCAGGCGATCACGCCTTCGACCGGACGGCCATAGCCCACATCGTCATCGCTGCCGCGGATCCAGGTGAGCGCCTGGGCGAGCCGGGCTTCGGGGAATTTTTCATCGCCATAGGCGCCGGCGGACCAGGGATCGACGATCGCCTTCTCCCATTCGGTGATGCCGCGGCGGGCGAGTGCCGCGCGCCAGCGCGGATCCTGCTTCACCGCCTCCTCGCAAAGAACGAATTCCTCGAGCGCGATGCCGGGCTGAACACGGGAAGGCAGCCGCGCGAACGAAAGAAGCCGATCGGAAGCGAGGTCCACGCGCGCCTCGAAGCCGGCACGGGCTTCGAGGTCGAGCACGACGACAAGCGCCTCCCGGGTCGGTTCCGCATCCGCGGCGGGTTCGATCAGATTGGCGGAGATGAAGCGGAGATTGGGAGAAAGCCCGGGACTTGCCCGCACGATGCGCGCGGCGCGCGCGAGTTCATCGGGATCGAGCGGATCACGCGGATCCGGGATGATTCCGGCATGCTCGGCATGACCAGTATCCATCGGATGGTCGGGCATATTTCTCTCCCTGTCCGGTTCCGTTGATTACATTTTTGTGCGCCGTGAAGTCGATAAGAATCATGAAATGATCAACGACTGTTCAATGTATGATGTAGACTTATGCATATGGTGCGGATTTGCGCAAAGAGCCGGCGTCTTGCCTCTGCGTGGCAACTTGGAATAAGGCCCTCGTGAGGAAGCGTTTTTTCTCATGCAAGGAATAGAGCAGGATGAATTCATCCGAGCAGACACGCGCCATCGTGGTTGACGGCAAGGCTCCAGGAAGGCTCGCGATCCGCCCGGTCTCGCTTGCGCCGGCTCTCCCGGCCGACGTCACCGTGCGAGTGAGCGCGATCTCGCTCAACCGTGGCGAGGTCAGGCGCGCGCTCACCGCTTCGGAGGACGGGTGGCGGCCAGGCTGGGATTTCACCGGCATCGTCGAGGAGGCGGCGAAGCAGGGTGGAGGCCCAAAGCCGGGGGCGCGGGTTGTCGGGCTTTTGGCCGAGGGCGCCTGGGCCGAGCGTGTCCGGGCCCCATCCGATGCGCTCGCGATCATCCCGGACGCGGTTTCCGACCTGGAGGCGGCCACACTGCCGGTTGCCGGTCTTACGGCTCTGCTCGCGTTGCGCCATGGCGGCCTGCTTCTGGGCCGGCCGGTCCTGATCGATGGCGCGAGCGGCGGGGTCGGGCATCTGGCAGTCCAGCTTGCCAAGGACGCGGGCGCGATCGTCTATGGCCATGTCCGCCGTGAGGAATTGCGCCCGATCGTCGAGAAATCCTGCAATGGTGGGGTCATCGTGAGCCCGACGATCGAGGCCGCGCGTGCCTCGGGCCCCTACCATCTGATCCTGGATTCGCTCGGCGGCACCACGCTCGGGGTGGCCCTCACCATGCTGCGCGCCGGCGGCACCTGCGTGACCTTCGGAGTTTCCGAGGGGGCGAGCGCCACCTTCGAGAGCGGCAATTTTTTCCGCCAGGGCGGCGTGCATCTCTATGGTCTGCTGCTGTTCGACGAGCTTCGGCGAGGAAACCCGGCCACCGAGGGCCTGGCCGCGCTCCTGCGACTCATCGCACAAGGGAGTCTGAAACCGAGAATCGAGGTGGAAGCGTCCTGGACGGAGATCGGCGAGGTGGCGCAACAGCTTCTCGCCAGGAAATTCTCCGGCAAGGCGGTGCTGCGCCTGTCTTGATCGTTCACGCCATGGCGGCGTGCTCGATGATCTGAAATCATCACGCTCTCGTGGCCAAGCCGGATCGAGAGGAGGGTGCATGCAGACATTGCTGGCGGCGGCAGAACATCTCGGCGGGCGGTTGCGAGCCCGCGGCGAGACCCTGGCTGTGGCCGAGTCTTCCGCGGGCGGGCTGATCGCCGCTTCGCTGCTGGCGCAGCCCGGTGCCTCGGCCTTCTTTCTCGGGGGTGCCGTTCTCTATACGCGGCAGGCGCGGGAGGGGCTGCTCGGCATCACGCCGGAGGACATGGAGGGGATTCGTTCGGCAAGCGAGCCTTATGCCCTTCTGCTCGCGCAACGTATCCGCGCGCGCCTTGGCGCCACCTGGGGGCTCGTGGAGACGGGGGCCGCCGGACCAACCGGGAATCGCTACGGCGATGCGTCGGGCCATAGCTGCTTCGCGGTCTCCGGCCCCGTCGAATTTGCCCGCACGATCGAGACCGGCTCGACAGACCGGGTGGCGAATATGCGGGCCTTCGCTGCGACGGCGCTGGCGCTGCTGAGCGAGGCGCTGTGATCCTCCCGGAGCGTGATGACCGAAAATCATCACGCTCTAGAAACCATGTCGATCCGGCGTGATCGCTCAATAGCCGATGGCGGCGCCGGCGGGGCGGCGATCATCGTTCGCGCCGTAGAACAGCCCCGGCTTCGGCGCGCCGCCGCGCATCGAATCATTGTCGGAGGAAGCGGGATTTTTGGCGCTGCCCGGCGGCCCGACCTCGATCAGCTCGGCGGCTCCCCACGGCGTCTGCTCGTGCAGCGCGTAGCCCATCCGCCCGAGCTGAGCTTCCGTATCGGGTGAGAACGCGAAAGGCTCGGCATAGACCACATCCGGCAGCCATTGGTGATGGAAGCGTGGCGCGTCCACCGCCTCCTGCGGATTCATTCCGTAATCGATCACATTCATCAGCGTCTCGAGCGTGATGGTGATGATGCGTGATCCGCCGGGCGAGCCGAGCACGAGGAAGACGCGGCCGCCCCGTGTCACGATCGTCGGCGCCATCGAGGAGAGCGGCCGCTTGCCGGGGGCGATCGCGTTGGCGCTTCCTTGGACCAGCCCATAGGCGTTGGGCGCGCCAGGCTTGGTGGTGAAATCGTCCATCTCGTCATTGAGCAGGACACCGGTGCCCGGTGCCATTTCCATCGCGCCGAAATAGCCGTTCAGCGTGTAGGTGAGCGAGACGGCGTTGCCGGCGCCGTCGATCACCGAGATCTGCGTCGTCTCGCGCCGCTCGGGTGGGGCTGCGGCTGCGTGCAGGCTGGATGACGGCGTGGCGCGATCAGGCAGGATGGCGGCGCGGATCGCGGCGGCATGGCCGGGTGAGAGCAGCAGGCTGAGCGGGTTCTTCACGAAGCGCGGATCGCCGAGATCTGTGTTGCGATCGAAATAGGCGTGGCGCATCGCCTCGACCATCAGATGCGTGGCGGCGGCGGAATGAAATCCGAGCGCCTGCATGTCATGGAAGCCGAGGACATTCAGAATCTCGCACATCGTCACGCCACCCGACGAAGGCGGCGGCGTGGAGACCACGCGATCGCCGCGATAGGTGCAGGTGAGCGGCGGACCTTCGGTGATGCGATAGGAGGAGAAATCCTGCGCGGTGAGTATACCGCCGTGACGGGATGAGTCCGCGGCGATCGCGGCCGCGATCGGGCCGTCATAGAAGGCGCGGACACCGTCGCGGGCGATGGCCTGCAGCGTATTCGCAAGATCGGTCTGGACGAGACGGTCGCCGGCGCGGAGCGGTGTACCGTCGGGACGGAGGAAGAGTCTCGCGAGTACGGGATTGGCGCGAAACTCGGCCACGTCTTCATCGAGAATATCGGCATCCGGCACGGTGAGGCGGAAGCCCGTGCGGGCGAAGCGGATCGCCGGCGCCATGACCTGGCCGCGCGTCAATCGTCCATATTCACGGAGCGCCGTATCCAGGCCCATGACGGTGCCGGGGACGGCGACGGATTTGTATCCGCGCCAGCTTGCCCCCGGGATCAGGTTGCCATCCTTGTCCTGATACATCGTCGGGCTGGCGGCGGCGGGCGCAGTCTCCCGGAAATTGATGAAAGTTTCCTTCCCGGAAGCGGGATGGATCACCATGAACCCGCCGCCACCGAGATTGCCGCAGCAGGGATTGACCACCGCTTCGGCATAGGCCGTGGCCACGGCGGCATCGATGGCATTGCCGCCTTCCTTGAGGATCGCGATGCCGACCTCCGAGGCGCGGCGCTCGGCGCTCACCACCATCCCGTGGACGCCGATGGCAGGCGGAGGCGAGGCAGCATGCGCGGCGCCGGCCAGGGCAAGGAACGCCAGGATGAGCGTGAATGCGCGCGGATATGCCACCGCCTGTCCTCCTCTCCCCGTGCGCTGGCACACGATTAAGATTCGTCCCCGCAGATATAGGAGCGAGAGAGCGTGGCGCAGAGACCGACGGACACCATTGCTCCCGCGACTGCTTCCGCCATGGTCCCTGCCATTTCCCCAGGGGGCATTTCCCCAGGCGCCATTTCCCGCCGGCTGTTGATGCTGGCAGCCGCCATAGGTGCGCTGCCGGACGAAGCCTCCGGCGCCGCGCCGACGGAAGCCGGGCTTGTCTCGCCTGCCAAATGGGCGCCGCGCCAAATCCCGGCGCGGACCCTAAGCGTGCCCGAAACCGTAAGCCCTGCCCTGCAGGCCGTGATCGCTGCCCCCTACCCCGAGAACTGGAATATCGTGCCGAGGACGGCGGCGGCCTGGCGGGCGCTGGCAGCGGAGAGTTCCGCCGCGGTCGCTCCCTTGCTGCCGCTCATCCGCCAGCGCCTTTCCGTTCGCGTCGCGCGGGCGAAGATTGCAGGCGTGAATGTCTTCCTCGCCACGCCGGATCCGCTGCCGATCGCCAATCGCGGCCGGCTTTTGCTTCATCTGCATGGCGGCGGCTATGTCCTGTTTCCGGGCGAAGCGGGCGCGGGCGAGGCGATGCTGATGGCCGGCTATGGGCGCTTCCAGGTCGTTTCGGTCGATTATCGAATGGCGCCGGATCATCCCTTTCCCGCAGCACTCGACGATGCAATGGCCGTCTGGCGTGCCCTGCTCGCGGATCACGACCCACGGCGGATGGGGGTCTTCGGAAGCTCGGCCGGCGGCGGGCTCACGCTCGCGCTGCTGCTGCGCGCGAAGGCGGAGGGCGTGAAGCTGCCGGCCGCGATCGCACCGGGCACGCCATGGTCCGATCTCACGAGCGCCGGCGATTCCCTCCGGACCAACGAATTCGTGGACAATGTCCTCGTTTCCTATTCGGGCTGGGCCGGTGCCGCGGCGAGCCTCTATGCCAATGGCCACAGCCTTCAGGATCCGTTGCTTTCGCCGATCTACGGGGACTTTCACGGTTTTCCGCCGGCGATGCTGACAAGCGGCACGCGCGATCTCTTCCTCAGCAACACCGTGCGTGCGCACCGCAAGCTGCGACGCGCAGGTGTCGAGGCCTCACTGCAATTGTTCGAAGGGCAGAGCCATGCTCAGTTCCTTACGCCCTTCGTGCCCGAGACCGAGGAGGCGTTCGGCGAGATCGCGCTCTTCTTCGACCGGCATTTGCGAACGTGAGGCGTGCCTGCGAGTCTGGCGCGGGAATTCTGGCGCGAGAATTCTGGCGCGGGAATGAAGAAGGAAATTCCGGATCAGGACGCTCTTGCGATCTCAGGGAAGTCATGAGAGGTCGCGTTCCTCGGCCCGCCGCTCAAACCGGCCGGAACTTCGCGAACGAGCGTCCTCGTCCCTTCTTCGACCGGCCGTATGCGCACCGTCTCGGCGTCCTGGCGCAGCGCGCTGTAAAGCTTCAGGTAATCCTGTGCCATCCGCTCTGCCGTGAAGCGGCGGTCGAACGCGCCACGTACGACATCGCGGGGAAGCGCCCCGATCCGCTCGACCGCGCGCACGGCCTCCGCCACATTCCGGACGATATAGCCGGAGATGCCGTCTTCCAGAACCTCCGGCACCGAGCCCGCAGGGAAGGCGATGCAGGGTGTGCCGCAGGCCATCGCCTCGATCATGACGAGGCCGAAGGGTTCGGGCCAATCGACGGGAAAGAGGAGCGCAAGGGCATCGCCAAGGAAGCGCTGCTTCTCGGCCTCGCTGATTTCACCCAGATACTCGGCCCGCGGTGAACGCGCGATCAGCGGCTCGACCACCGCGTTCCAATAGGCCTCGTCCGCCTTGTCCACCTTCGCCGCGATCTTGAGGGGGATCCCGGCGCGCTCGGCGATCTCGATCGCCTGCTCGGGTCCCTTTTCCGGGGAGATGCGGCCGAGAAAGGCGAGATAGCCGCCCGTGGCGACGGGGTTGAAATGCAGCAGATCGCGGGGCAGGCCATGAGGCACGGTGCCAAGCCAGCGCACCGGCGGCATCGGCCGGCGCTGGTCTTCCGAGATCGAAACGAGCGGGATGTCGTGGAAAAGGGAATAGAACGGCAGGAGATCGGGCAGATCGAGCCGGCCATGCAAGGTGGTGAGCGCGCGGCCGGGCCAGAGGGCGAGCAGCGGGAACTGAACGAGATCGATATGAAAATGAAGAATATCGAACTCGTCGGCGCGGCGGCGCACCTGCTCGAGCTCGATCGCGTGCCAGGGCACGGGATCCCGCACCAGCGGATTGAGCCGCAGCGCCTCGCTGGAGCAGGGGATCAGCCGCGCCGAGGTCAGGGAATCTCCGCTCGCGAAGAGGGTCACGTCGTGGCCGGCAGCGACGAGCGCTTCGGTGAGATAGGAGACGACACGTTCCGTGCCGCCATAGAGGCGGGGGGGAACACTCTCAAAAAGAGGAGCGATCTGCGCAATTCTCATGGATGAAGTGTCGTCATGATTTCGGGCGATAGCAAGGCGGGTTTGCCTCCGTTCTGCCTTTGATTTCAAAATCTTTCGGAACCGGATAAAGGCGATCATTCGAATATAGAAATCAACCATAAATTAATAAAACTTGCAGCACCTTTCATGAGCCGGCCCACGGTGGGCCGGCTCATGAAGGGGGGTTGCAAACCCGCGTTACGGCGTCAGCGCGCCGTCGAGGACAGCGAGACGGAAAGGCCGGATCTCGATTTTCTTCCACACGCCCCGTTGCAGATAAGGCTCCCGGGCGAGCCAGGCATCCAACTCGGCGCGGCTCGGGAACTCGGCGAACAGGGCCGAGCCGATCATGTTGCCCGCCTCATCGAGGATGGCGCCACCGGCGCGGATCTCGCCCTTCTCCACCATCGGCTCGATGCCCTGGAGATGGGCGGGGCGAGCGGCGCGGCGCCGGTCCGGAGCCTCCGCATCGGTGTTGTCATAGGCAAGGATGAAGAATTGCGCCATTTCCCTACCCTCCCTCGCCCGCCCCGGTTTCAGGCTGCCATGCCCGCCGCGCCGTTCGCCTCCTTCTCCGGCTTCGGCGCCTCGGCCACGAGCGCCTCGGTGGTGACGAGAAGCCCGGCGACCGAGGCCGCATCCTCGAGCGCGGTGCGAACGACCTTGGTCGGATCGATGATGCCGGCCTTGATGAGATCCTTGAACTCGCCGGTCTGCGCATCAAAACCCCAGCCATACTCGTCCTTTTCGAGCACCTTGCCGGCGATCACCGCGCCGTCCTCGCCCGCGTTCTCGGCGATTTGGCGGAGCGGCGTCCGCACCGCCTTGCGGACGATATCGATGCCGAAACGCTGATCGTCATTGTCGCCCTTGAGCTTGGCGAGTGCTAGGCTCGCGCGGGCAAGAGCGATGCCGCCGCCCGGCACGATCCCTTCCTCGACCGCGGCGCGGGTCGCATGCATCGCATCCTCGACGCGATCCTTGCGCTCCTTCACCTCGACCTCGGTCGCGCCGCCGACGCGGATCACGGCGACACCGCCGGCGAGCTTCGCCAGCCGCTCCTGCAACTTCTCGCGGTCATAGTCCGAGGTGGTCTCCTCGATCTGCGCCCGGATCTGGTTGCAGCGGCCGGTGATGTCGGCCTTCTTGCCGGCCCCTTCGACGATCGTCGTGTTCTCCTTCTCGATGATCACCTTCTTCGCCTTGCCGAGCATGGCCAGGGTCACGTTCTCGAGCTTGATGCCGAGATCCTCGCTGATCACCTGACCGCCGGTGAGCACTGCGATATCCTCGAGCATGGCCTTACGGCGATCGCCGAAGCCCGGCGCCTTCACCGCCGCGACCGCGAGCCCGCCGCGCAGCTTGTTGACGACGAGGGTGGCGAGCGCCTCGCCCTCGACATCCTCGGCGATGATGAGAAGCGGCCGGCCCGACTGCACGACGCTCTCGAGCAGCGGCAGCAGCGGCTGCAACCCGGAGAGCTTCTTCTCATGGATCAGGATGTATGGATCGGCGAGCTCGGCGAGCATCTTCTCGGCGTTGGTGATGAAGTAGGGCGAGACATAGCCGCGGTCGAACTGCATGCCTTCGACCACGTCGAGCTCGGTCTGGATGCCCTTGGCTTCCTCGACCGTGATCACGCCCTCATTGCCGACCTTCTGCATCGCCTCGGAGATCATCCTGCCGATCTCGGCATCCCCGTTCGCGGAGACGGTGCCCACCTGCGCGGTCTCCGCCGGCGTGGTGATCTTCCGCGAGCGTTTCTTCAGCTCCTCGACGACCGCGGCCACCGCCTTGTCCATGCCGCGCTTGAGGTCCATCGGGTTCATGCCCGCGGCCACGGCCCGGGCCCCCTCACGAAAGATGCTCGCGGCGAGCACGGTTGCGGTGGTGGTGCCGTCGCCAGCCACGTCGCTGGTCTTGCTCGCGACCTCGCGGACCATCTGCGCGCCCATGTTCTCGAACTTGTCGGGAAGCTCGATGTCCTTGGCGACCGTCACGCCGTCCTTGGTGATGCGCGGCGCGCCGAAGCTCTTGTCGAGCACGACGTTGCGGCCCTTGGGCCCCAGCGTCACCTTGACGGCGTCGGCAAGGATGCCGACCCCGCGCAGCACGCGGTTTCGGGCATCCTCATGGAATTTGATTTCCTTGGCTGGCATTGTTCCTCTCCCTCGTTCGCCGATCCTGCCGGCGCACACCGGGCGGCATCCTACACCCGCCGCCGGGAGGGGTTCCAAGGGCTGAACTTCCGTCGCCCCTACGCAACGGCCCCCCTCTTGGCCTTAAGCCCTTGGCCTCAATGATCAGTCCCGGGATCAGCCTTGGGATCAACCTTGGGATCAGCCTTGGCGGCGAAGCGGTTATCGACCGCTTCCTCGTAGGCGACCTCTCCCGGCTTGATGTTGCCGACGAAGATTTGCAGAGCCAGCGCATTGGCGAAGGCCTGGGGCGTGATCGTGGTGCCGGCCGGATAGACATTCTCGGCGACCATCCGCTGGACGGCGGCGCGGATGACGGGCTTGGGCAGCGTCGGAAACTCCTGATAGGCAACGGCAAGCGCGGTTTCGGGCGAGCGGTGCATCAGCCGCTCCGCCGCGGCAAGGCCGGAGACGAAATCCTGCACCAGCGCGGGCTTGTTCTTCGCCGTCGTGCGCGCCGTATCGATGGTGGAGAAGGCATAGCCGCCGGGATAATGGCTCGTGAAGGCATAGAGGATGCGGCTGCCCGCGACGAGACTCTCATCGAGCTGGGGCTCATAGAGGGCGGCGGCATCGGCACGCCCGGCCAGCATCGGCGCCGGCTCGGTGCCAATCTGCACCGTATCCAGGCTCGCGGCGATCTTTCGCGTCTTGAGCAACTGCTCCAGCAGATAGGTGCTGGTGGAAGGCGGAAGCGCCGTCGTGATCGTCTTTCCCTTGAGATCATCGAC
>JASHVY010000045.1 GCA_030044345.1 Acetobacteraceae bacterium
CCGAAGCGCCCTTCATCGCGGAGAGCAATGCAGCGATGGCGAAGATGATGGCCGGCATGGCAGCGAAGCCGACCGGCGATGTGGATCGCGATTTCGTTGCGATGATGGTGCCGCACCATCAGGGTGCGATCGACATGGCCGAAGCGGAGCTGCGCCGTGGAAGGAACGAGCAGCTCCTGCGCATCGCCCAGCAGATCATCATCGAGCAGCTCCAGGAAATCGCGACCATGCGCATCGCCATCGGCGAGAGAGTGCCACGCTATGAGGCTCTGCTCGCGGCGGGCGTGCCGGGTATCGCGTCTCCCGTTTCCCCCGCGGGGGCGAAGACGCCGGCGCCCTCCCTCGAGGCGGAGGCGCCCTTCATCGCGGAGAACGATGCCGCAATGGACCGGATGATGACGGGCATGGCGATCCGGCCGAGCGGCGATGTGGATCACGATTTCGTTGCGATGATGGTGCCGCATCATCAGGGCGCGATCGACATGGCGGAGGCCGAGCTACGCTATGGCCACAATGCGCGGCTGCATCTCATCGCCCAGGAAATCATCGTCGATCAGATCCAGGAGATCGCGCTGATGCGTCTCGCGGTGGGCGAGCCGCTGCCGGCCCCGCTCTCCTCGCCGACCAACCCTTCTCCGCCGCCATCGCCGCCGTCCGGGCCGTCGTCCGGAGGGATGACGAAATCTCCCGACAGGATGAACATGAAACAGGAGAGCTTGCCATGAAACCTGCGCTCCTCGCCGCTTCCCTGCTCGCGGCAACCGCGCTTGGCGGTGCCGTGCCGGCGCTCGCCGGACAGGCGCCTTACGGCGCCGCGGCGCCGGACATTCCGGTGAGTTCCCGTGACCGTGTCTATACCAGCGATCAATTCTCCAACACGGTCTCGGTGGTCGATCCGTCCACCGACAAGACGCTCGGCGTGATCCGCCTCGGCGATCCCTCGCCCGGCAATTTCAGCCCGCTCTATAAGGGGCAGGTGCTCGTCCATGGCGGTGGCTTCTCGCCCGATCATCGCACGATCGCCATTGTCTCCATCGGCTCGAACTCGGTCACCTTCATCGACACCGCGACGAACAGGGTGAAGCATGTCACCTATGTCGGCCGCGCGCCGCACGAAGCGTTCTGGACCCAGGACGGCAAGGAGGTGTGGGTGACGGTGCGGGGCGAGAACTATGTCGATGTTCTCGACGGCCACACATACCGGGAGAAGATGCGCATCATCACGCCGCCCGGGCCGGGGATGACGATCTTCTCCCCCAACGGCGAATACGCCTATGTCTGCAGCTCGTTCAATCCGGTCACGGACGTGATCTCGGTCGCCGATCACAAGATCATCGCGACGGTGAAGCAGGCAAGTCCCTTCTGCCCCAACATCGCGGCAACACCGGACGGCACGCAGGTCTGGTTCACGCTCAAGGATTCCGGCAGGACGGAAGTGTTCGATGCCGAGCCGCCGTTCAACATCCTCAAGGTGATCGATACCGGGCCGATCACCAACCACGTCAATATCGTCCATAACGCGAACGGCACCTTCGCCTATGTCACGGTCGGCGGGCTGAACGAGGTCAAGGTCTTTCGCACCGGCGATTTCTCCGAGGTCGCGACCATTCCGCTCGGCCGCCTGCCGCATGGCATCTGGCCCTCGGGCGACGGCAGCCGGGTCTATGTCGGGCTCGAGATCGGCGATGGCGTCACCGCGATCGATACGCTGACCAACACGGTGATCGCGACGACACCGATCGGCCAGGCGCCTCAGGCCCTGATCTATGTGCCGGACGCGGTGCCTTCCGGCCCCGGCACGGAGGCTCTCCAGCCGCTCGGGCTCGCCGGAGAGGTCGTGCATCTCTCGCTTGGCCCTTCCGCCGACACGAGAGGCAAGCCGCCCACCAGCATCTCCCTCTATGACCAGGGCCTGATCCAGGTGCTGGAGGCTTCGGTCACCGGATTGCAGCCCAGGCAGCCCTATCTGCTGGCGCTCGCCGGGAAGCCCGACGGGACGGGCGCGCTGCAGCCGCTGCAACCCTTCATGACCAACCCGGCAGGGGCTGCCATCGTCAACGCGATCGGGCCGATCCGCCAGCTCGTGCGCAGCCCGAACCCGGCCGGGCGCCTCTATCTCGTGATCCTCTCCGGCACGGAAGAGAAGCCCGGCGCGCCGGTGCAGGTGGAGATTTCCTCCGCACCCGGATGAGAGCCCGTTTCGTGCGAAGGCATGAAGAATCATTTTATTGCAAATTTGAAATAACCGCCATGGCAATGCCATTCGGCTCGCGATGAGATTTATTTCTTTATCGTATTGATGTAGCGCCTGCCGGAAGCCATATTAAAACACAATGACCGAAGGTGGACTCACCGTAGGTCTGAATCACGCGGAAAAACAAATGGCGAGAGCAGGATGCGTTTGCTTTCGCTCGCATATTCCGCTCCAGCGGTAAGCAGATACGCAAACTCGAGGCGGCCGGCGCGTTTCCAATCGTGGCGACGCCCGTGGAGAACCGTTATCCTTTGTTCGATCCGGCACAGACTGAACAATTCATGCCCACGGCATTCCGTCCCGTCTCCGCTCATCCGCGCCACATCCGCCTCGCCGAGCGGATCGTGGAAGCGGCTGTCGCCGGGGACTGGCCGGCAGGGGCGAGAGTGATCGAGCAGGAGCTCTCCCGCGGGCTCGGCGTCTCGCGCACGCCCGTGCGCGCCGCGCTCTCTCTTCTCGTGCAGCACGGCGTGGTGCGGGTGCGGCCCAATCGCGGTCATATCCTGGCGCGCTCGGGTGCCGAGCTGGCCGGCTTCCGCCTCCCCTCCCCGGCATCGCCCGAGATGATATTGCACGATGCGCTGATCAGCGACCGGCTCGCCGGGCGGATCGGCCCGGAATTCGCTCAGAGCGCCCTTGCCCGCCGCTACCGGACAGGACTTGCCGTCGTGCAGCGGGCGCTCGCCCGGCTCGAGGAAGAAGGCCTGGTGAGCCGCACCGGCTGGCGCTGGAGCTTCGTCCCTTCGCTCGATACCGAGCAGTCCCGCCGCACGAGCTACGAGCTCCGGCTGATGCTCGAGCCGCCGTCCCTCCTCGTGCCCGGCTTTCGCGCCGAGCGGGCCGTGCTCGAGCAGCTCGTCGAGGAGCATACGACGCTGGCGGCGCGGCCCGAGATGGCGCAGGAGGATCCGGCGCGGGTCTTCGCGCTCGATGCCCGCTTCCATGAGACGCTCGCCACCTGGAGCGGCAATCTCTTCGTGCTGAGCATGGTGCGCCAGCAGAACACGCTGCGCCGGCTGCTCGGGCTCGGCAGCTATGCCGATCGCGCGCGCGTCGCCGTCTGGTGCCGCGAGCACATGGCGATCCTCTCGGCGATCGCGGCGGACGATATGGCAATGGCCGCGCGCCTGATGCACCGGCACCTGATGCATGCGGCCGCGGCCGCCGAGCATTCCCTTGCCCTTGCCGGGGCGGCGACGCGGCCCGTCCGCGCGCGACGGCGGCGCGTCTGACGCCTTGCGTCCTCGCCCCGCTCACACCGTTTCGTGAGTTGCCGAAGCTTATGTTCCGGCTCCAGAAATATTACGTGAGCCGGAGGGCGGGCAGAAGGGCTTCGCCATAGCGGAAGAATGGGCCCACCGCCATGCCGGCATGCGCCTTGGGGCAAACCCGGGCACGCGGGTTTGCGCGTGGCGTTCGGCGGAGCTCCGGGGGACGTGTTGCGTTGATAGTCTGCTGATAGTCTTGGGGGCTCTGCGATGACGTTTCCAAAACAGGTCATTATCATTGCGCTCGCGATCATGCCGTTGCTCTGCGCGTGCGAGAACAACGAGGAGACGGGCGGGCTGCTCGGCGCCGTCGGGGGTGGAGCGCTCGGCG
Source organism: Acetobacteraceae bacterium (assembly GCA_030044345.1). Classification (GTDB taxonomy): domain Bacteria; phylum Pseudomonadota; class Alphaproteobacteria; order Acetobacterales; family Acetobacteraceae; genus JAKAWQ01. Next base: position 3,854 of record JASHVY010000045.1, read on the forward strand.
CCGGTCTCGGCGAAGCGATCGGCGGCAACACGACGGGGGCTCTGATCGGTGCGGCCGCCGGAAGCGTCGCCGGCTATTTCGTCGGCAGCGCGATCGGCCGCCAGCTCGACGAGCGTGATCGCCAGATCGCGTCAAACGCCACTCAGCGCGCCCTCGAAGAGCCGGTCAGCAGCCCGAGCACCGTGGCTGCCGCGCCGCCCCCGCCGGCCACCTGGCAGTCGGATCATAGCGGGGCGTCGGGCTCCTCGCAGGTCATCGCCGTGCAGCCGCAGAACAACGGCAGCCAGTGCAAGCTCGTCCACCAGGTCGCCTATATCCAGGGCAACGAGGTCCAGCAGAACGAGCGCTACTGCCAGTCTCCCAGCGGAAGCTGGGTCCAGGCATGAGGGCGTTCCTCGCACTGCTCGTGCTCAGCGGGTGCGTGCTCGCAAGCGTCGCGCCGGCGCGCGCGGCCGGGTCGGACCTCGGCGGCATGTTCGTCCCGCCGCCCAAAACCCAGGACCAATGCTTTGGGGAAAGCGACGCCAACAGCAAGAGCGATCTGCAATTCTCGCTCATTGATCGGGCGAACGGCAAATCCCTCCTGGCCTGGGGCGAGGTCGGAGATGGCGACGCGTCACGCTTCTCGGATGCTCTCGACGCGGCCGGACCGATCCAGGAAGTTCTTTTCTGCTCCAATGGCGGATCGCTCGAGGACGGGATCAACATTGGGTATCTCATTCGCGAACGCAAGCTGGGGACGCGGCTGCCTTCAGGATATGCCTGCATCAGCGCCTGCAATTTCATGTTCATGGGCGGGGTCGTAAGGACGATCGAGCCCGGCGCCGATTTCGAGGTTCATATGTTCGCATCGCAGGATATGATGTCTCAGCTCAAGGAAGACACGGCAAAGCAGGATTGGACGATCGCCTATTATGCCCTGAGCCATCCCAGCGGGATGGTGGGGCTCGAGAACGACGATGATTTCGTCAACCTGACGAGCGATTATCCGTCGTTTTCGGTTGCTTTCGCCAAGCAGCACAAGGACCTGATACAGACGGGCCTGCAGCAATATCTCCAGGCTCATCCGCAGAACAAATTATCGATCGACGATTTCCTCAAGACCGACGCCGCGAAAGACCTGATCGAAAGCGATATCCTGCGCAACTTCGCGATCCAGGAGGACATCAAGTCGATCCAGCAGGATTCCGCCCAGACCGCCGCCGAGATTGCCGAGTTCCTGGTGAAGATGGAGCTCTCGCTTCATTTCCTGACGGCGTTCTCCAATATTCCGAACGATGCGCCGCGCCCGCTGTCCAGGGCGGAGCTGGTCGAATACAACATCATCAACACGGATTAGCGCGGGTTACGCACTTCGATGAAGTATCAGAAGGAAGGAGGCTTCTTTTTCTAGAGCGGGAGGCGTTCGCTTGCGCTCACCCATCCCGCTCTCGTCATTTGTTTTCCCGCGTGATTCAGACCTCCGGTGTTCCCACCTCCGGTCATCACGCTCTCGAGCGGGAAGCGTTCGCTTGCGCTCACGTATCCCACTCTCGTCGTTTGTTTTCTCGCGTGATTCAGACCTCCGGTGTTCCCACCTCCGGTCATCACGCTCTCGAGCGGGAGGCGTTCGCTTGCGCTCACCCATCCCGCTCTCGCCATTTGTTTTCCCGCGTGATTCAGACCTCCGGTGTTCCCACCTCCGGTCATCACGCTCTCGAGCGGGAAGGGGTCGCTCGCGCTCACCCATCCCGCTCTCGTCATTTGTTTTCCCGCGTGATTCAGACCTCCGGTGTTCCCACCTCCGGTCATCACGCTCTGAAGAAAAAGAAGCAAAAAGACTTTTCTCCGTTTTCCGGACCAGGCTCTTCTATAGACTCCGAATGAAAGGATGAAAGTTCTTTGGTTCTTTCTTTCAAGAAAGAACAGGCTTCGCTTCATTCCGCCCGGCAGCGCTCCAGCAGCGCCTGGGCGCAGGCATCGAGGATCGCATCCGCATCGATGCCGTATTCGCGATAGAGATCGGGGATATCGCCGCTCTGGCCGAAATGATCGACGCCGAGCGGAACGATCAGTTGCCCGCGCACGGCGCCGAGCCAGGAATGGGCGGCGGGATGGCCGTCGAGCACGGAGACGAGGGCCGCGCCCGGCGCAAGCGGCGCAAGCACGCGCTCGATATGCGAAAGCGCATCGTGATCGCCGGCGCGGCGCGCGCGCCGCGCGGCGAGCCAGCCCGCATGCAGCCGGTCCGGACTGGTAAGGGCGAGCAGCCCCGCGCCCGGCTCGTCCTCGCGCAGAAGCTCGAAGGCGGAAGCGGCCTCGGGCGCGAGCGGCCCCTGATAGGCGATGGCGATGCGCGCGCCTTCCGCGGGGGGAACGACCCAGTGCGCCCCGGCGATCACCGCGGCCGCGTCCAGCGCGCGCGAAGGCTGGGGAATCTGCCGGGTCGAAAGCCGAAGCCACACCGCCGATCCATCCGGACGCTGCATATGCTCGAGGGCGTGACGGAAGAGGATCGCAAGCTCGTCCACATGCGCGGGCTCGTACGCGGCAAGCCGGTCCGCGGCCATGCCGATCAGCGGCGTATTGATCGATTGATGCTGCCCGCCCTCGGGGGCGAGCGAGATGCCGGACGGGGTTGAGACGAGCAGGAAGCGCGCATCCTGGTAGCAGGCATAGATCAGCGCATCGAGCCCGCGATTGACGAAAGGATCATAGACCGTGCCGACCGGCAGCAGGCGCGCGCCGTAGAGCGTGTGCGAAAGACCCGCGGCGGCAAGCAGCAGGAAGAAATTCTGCTCGGCGATGCCGAGCTCGAAATGCTGGCCGCGCGGGCTCATGCCCCAGCGCTGCGCCGAGGCGAGCTTGGCGTCGCGAAACACATCGTTGCGCGTGTGGCGGTCGAAGACACCGCGACGATTGACCCAGGGCCCGAGATTGGTCGAGACGGTGACATCGGGGCTGGTCGTCAGGATGCGCTCGGCGAGCTTCCCAAGCGCGCCCTCGCCGCGGCCGATCTCGGCCAGAATCTCCCCGAAGCCCGCCTGGGTCGAGCTTTTCTTCCCCGCGCCGCGCGGCGCGGGCAGCGCGGCCGGAACGGGAATCACCGGGGCCGAAAGCGCGCGTCCCTCGGGCGCGAGCGGGCGGGCAAAGGGGACGGAGGCGATGAAGCGGCGAAGCTCGGCCTCGGAAATGGAGAGCCCTTCGGCAAGATCCCATTCATGGCCGGGCCGGATCTGCATGCTGGCGCGGAAGCTCTCCATCTGCTCCGGCGTCATCAGCCCGGCATGGTTGTCCTTGTGGCCGGCGAAGGGCAGGCCCATGCCCTTGATCGTGTAGGCGATGAAGCAGGTGGGCTGATCGCCTCCGGCGGCGGCCGCATCGAGCGTGTCGATGATGAAGCCGAGATCATGGCCGCCGAGATTGGTCATCAGCTCGGCAAGCTCGGAATCGGCGAGCGGATCGATGATCGCGCGGAGATCGCGGTCCCGCCCGAGATCGGCGAGCAGGGCCGAGCGCCAGGCCGCTCCGCCCTGGAAGGTGAGCGCCGAGTAAAGACTGTTCGGGCAGTCATCGATCCAGCGTCGCAGGGCTTCGCCACCGGCGCGGGCGAAAGCGGCGGTGAGAAGATGGCCGTATTTCAGGGTGACGACATTCCACCCCATGTCGCGGAACAGCCCCTCGATCCGGCCGAAGAGCCGGTCCGGCACCACGGAATCGAGGCTCTGGCGGTTGTAATCGATGATCCACCAGACATTGCGGACATCGTGCTTCCAGCCTTCGAGCAGCGCCTCGTAGATATTGCCTTCATCGAGCTCGGCATCGCCGGCAAGCGCGATCGCGCGGCCGGGCGGGATATCGTCCCGCGCCAACCCATGGCGATGGACGTAATCCTGCATCAGCGCGGCGAAGCTCGTCATCGCCACACCGAGACCGACCGAGCCGGTCGAGAAATCCACCTCCGCGCCGTCGCGCGTGCGGCTCGGATAGGATTGCGCCCCGCCAAGGGCGCGCAGCCGCTCGAGCGGCGCCCGGCCCTCCCGGCCGAAGAGACAATTGACCGCATGGAAGACCGGCCCCGCATGCGGCTTCACCGCCACCCGGTCCTCGGGGTTGAGCGCCGCGAAATAGAGCGCGGTCATGATCGAGATGACCGAGGCGGAGGAGGCCTGATGCCCGCCGACCTTGAGCCCGTCACGATTGGGCCGGACATGATTGGCGTTGTGGATCGCCCAGGTCGAGAGCCAGAGAAGCTTGCGCTCGATCTCCTTGAGATAGGCGAGCCGCCGCGCGCCCGTCGGGTCCTCGGCGATCGCGATGCCCGGTATGTTCATGGCTCAATATTATTCATGGTTCAGCTCCAGCCGCGCAGCAGCTTGCGCACGCCGGTCGAGGCATTGCGCTTGCCGTTGCCGACATAATCCTCGTGCCATTCCTCGATGCGGTCGGGGTCGTAGAGATAATTCACCATCAGCGTGCCGCCCTCCTTGACCCCGCGCTCGGACACATCCGCCAGCATGCTGATCCGTTCCAGCCTCGCACCATTCGCCAGATGGAAGTGTGCGACGGGATCGAGCGCGCGCGCGCCGTTCGATTCGACCAGAAGATAGCGCGCGCAGAGCCGGCGCAACACGGGCTCCGCCGCCTGCTGCATCGCCGGGTCGCGCCACCAGCCGCGACGGGAGAGGATGGAGAGCAGCGCCGCCGCGCCGGTTTCCGCCGCCGGCCGATCCGCGGGCGCCGCGGTGCGCAGGCTCGCCGCCTCCTCCACCGAGAAGAGCCCCTCCTTCTCCTCCGCGAGAAGCTCGGCAAGCCAGCGCCGGAAGCCGGGCACCGGCGAGAGGGTGGCGAAGGTGCGAAGATTGCGGAACTCGTGCGTCAGCTCCTCGACGACGCGCTTGATGAGGAAATTGCCGAAGCTGATCCCCGAGAGGCCGCGCTGGCAATTGCTGATGGAATAGAAGATCGCGGTATCGGCGGTATGCGGATCAAGGAGCGGCGCCTTCTCGTCGAGCAGCTTCTGGACGGAATCCGCGAGCCCCTGCACCAGCGCGACCTCGACGAAGATCAGCGGCTCGTCGGGCATGCGCGGGTGAAAGAAGGCATAGCAGCGGCGATCGGAATCGAGCCGGTTCTTGAGATCACGCCAGGAGCGGATGGAATGCACCGCCTCGTAGCCGACCAGCCGCTCGAGCAACGAAGCCGGGCTCGACCAGTCGATGCGCCGCAATTCGAGAAAGCCGATATCGAACCAGCTCGCGAGCAGGCCATGAAGATCGGATTCGAGCGCAGCGAGCAGGGTCGAGCCGCCATTCGCTTCCCGCCTGTTCGCTTCCCTGAGCGTCGCGCGCAGATCGACCAGGAACTTCACCCCGTTCGGGATGGAGGTGAACTGGCGAAGAAGCTTCTGGCGCGGCGGCTCGAGCACGCGGCGCAGCGCCGCCGTTGCGCCCGCGCGCGTGGCGGGATCTTCGGCCTCCTGAAATGCCTGATAGGCGCTCGCCACCGCCTCGGGATCGGAATCGAAGCTCGCCAGCGTCTCGAGGAAGGATTTCTGCCCGGCAACATCAAGCCCGAGATAGGTCCGGGCGAGCCGCGCGGCGCGGTTGCGCGCGCTGATCTCGCCGCCGCGGCCATCGAGGCAGGCGCGGATCTGCGCCTCGATCGATTCCTCGCCCTCGCCGTTCGGGCTTGCGGCAAAGTCGCGCCAGACGCTCGCCAGCCGCCGCCGCGCCCAGTCGAACAGGCCGGCCGGCGCCGCCGGCTCGTTCATCAGGCTTTGCTTCGCCATCGGATCCCTATCTCAATCCCCGACATAGTCTAACGCATCGGCGCCGGTCGCTCACGGGTCATTGCACGATATTTCTGCGTAGCCTCATGACCGCGCCCGCATGGCCGCGATCACCCGCGGCAGCGCCTCCGGCAGATCCTCGGCGATCAGTCCGGGCCCGGCGGCCTCGGCGGCCGCGCCATGCAGGAAGACACCGGCGGAAGCAGCCTCCCGGGCGGAGAGCCCCTGGGCAAGGAGGCCGGCGATCATTCCCGCCAGGACATCGCCGGTGCCGGCCGTGGCGAGGTCGGGCGGGGCGGAGTCATTGATCGCGGCCCAGCCATCGGGCGCCGCAATCACCGTGTCGGCGCCCTTCAGCACCACCACGGCGCCGGTGCGGCGGGCGGCTTCGCGCGCAGCCGCCAGCCGGTCGGGTCCCGGCGCTCCAAAGAGGCGTGTAAACTCTCCTTCATGCGGCGTCAGCACCGCGGCACCGCGCAAACCATCGATCGAACCGGCAAAAGCGGTGAGCGCATCCGCATCCACCACCACGTGCCGCCTGGCGGCAAGCAGTACCGGGAGTGCTGTTCGGGCCGCATCCACCCCGAGGCCAGGCCCGCAGACGAAGACTTGCCGCCGCGCATCCTGGAGCAGCTCGGCGAGCGATGCCTCGCTCACGATCACGCCCGCAGCCCCCGTGCGATAGACCGGCGCCGCGTCCTCCGGTGCGGCGATCGTCACCATCCCGGCGCCGATGCGGCGCGCGCCGGCAGCGGCAAGGCGGGCCGCGCCGGTCATCGCCGCCCCACCGAGCACGGTGACATGGCCGCGGCTCCATTTGTGCGAATCCGAGCCGGGCACCGGCAGCCGCCAGAGAGCGGGGCCATTGGCGAACGTGCGTGGATGCACGGTTTCCAGCACCCGCGCCGGAATGCCGATCTCGGCGAGGATCACGGCTCCGCACAGAAGCCGGCCTGGCAGCAGGAGATGGCCGGGCTTGCGGCGAAAGAAGGTGACGGTCAGCGCGGCGAACGGCGCATAGCCGAGGACGGCGCCGCTCGCGCCATCGAGCCCGCTCGGCACATCGACCGCGGCCACCAGCCGGGCTGCATGCAGGGTGTCGGCGGCCGGCCCTTCGACCGGCCGGGCGAGCCCGGCACCGAAGACGGCATCGATGACGAGCTCGGCACGTGCGGCCTCAACGGGGGAGAAATCGGCGCGCGGGCCGTGCCAGCGCCGGGCAGCCAAAGCAGCATCGGTCCCCGGCCGAGGCGTGGCGAGAAAAGCAAGCGCGACCGGCCAGCCCGCTTCGGCGAGGCGCCGGGCGGCGACGT
>JASHVY010000424.1 GCA_030044345.1 Acetobacteraceae bacterium
CCCAGGCAGGAAATGCGGCTTTCGCCGCAGCGACCGCTTCGTTCAACTGGGCCAGGTCAGCCCGGGGCGCTTGGGCCAGAACGTCTTCCGTGGCCGGGTTTATCACTTGCATCTTCAAACTGCCCGGAACCAGCTTCCCATCGATCAGCAAATGGAAGTCGTTCATCGCAACCCTCGTTTCTGTCGGAGCATAGACCCTTAAGAAAGTGTTATGCACTTCGATGAAGTCTCAGAAAGAAGGAGGCTTCTTTTTCTGAAGAAAAAGAAGCAAAAAGACTTTTCTCCGTTTTCCGGACCAGAGCGTGACGATTTTTGATCATCGCGCTCCGGTTTTGCTTTCTCGATCAATTTCATGGCTTTGGCGGATCACTCCATGATCCACCGGCCGGGGACTCCGGCAGCCTCCTTCTTTGCTTACCGCGCAAGACATGGTGGAAGATTCATAACACTTTCCAATTCGAGAGCCGTTTATCAAGCCTGGATTACCGAATGGTTTTAAGGCGAGATTAGTTTGTTACAGATGAAATGCCCCAATTGAGGCCGCCAAAATCGTGCGGATCGCGTCACAGAGCGGGATGCGTTCACTCCCGCTCCCGCCACTTGTTTCCCCGCGTGATTCACACCTTCGGTCGTTCCATCTCCGGCGATCATGCTCTTATCGAAATCGAGCACACGCCCAAATTGTCCGCGCTATTACCGCAGTAACGGTTATCTCAAGCGATGCAATGGAATTGTAGCGCCAGAGACTGAAGATTTTTCGGATTGAACAGGTTTAGAGCGGCGATGATTGAGTATCAAGCGCAGGCAGGATGCCGTTTTTCCGTGCCAACGCAGGCTGGGGAGCGGACCTCTCATCCATCGTGGAAGAGCTGGAGAAAGAAGATGATTCCCAAATCACCAGGCAAATCCGCTCCACCCGTGATGAGGGTACACGTGAACCGCGAACGCTGTCAGGGACATGCTCTCTGCAATGCGATCCTGCCCGAGATATTCGCGTTGGACATGCTCGGCATCGCCCGTGCGATCGGCCACGGCATCGTGCCGCCGGCTCTCACGGAGAGAGCAAGGATCGTCAAGGATTTCTGTCCCGAACATGCGATCGACATCGTCGAAGGCTGAGGAGTTCGATGCAACGAAAGTCCTTGGTCGCGCCTGAATGGAATCGGGGCATCCCGCCGACAAACCGGCGGAGACCCCGGCGCGCAGCGATCCACCAAAGCCCGAGGAGGAGTCATCACATTGATCGATAAACAAAGGCGAGAGCGTGATGATTTCGAGATCATCACGCTCTCGCGATCATGTCATCAGTTTTGAAAAACCCTCTTGTTGGCTGCACTCTCGAGAAAAGCTCAGCCGGCTTTCACTTCGATCTTCTTCTCCTGCTTCTGCGCTTCCTGAGTCTTCGCCAGCGTGACCGTCAGCACACCATTGGCGAAGCTCGCACTCACCTTCTCGCGGTCCACCCCACGCGGCAAGGCAAAGCTCCTCTGGAAGGAGCCGTACGAGCGCTCGGAGAGATAGCGGTTCTCCCCCTTTTCCTCGTGCTCAGCGCGTTTCTCGCCCTTGATCGTGAGCATTTCGTCCGTCACGGTGACCTCGATATCCTTCTCAGCCAAACCGGGCAGCTCGGCCGTGATCTTGTAGCCAGTATTGCTCTCGGTCACATCGACTGCCGGCCCGCCATCGGCGAACGGCCAGGCTGACCGCCAGGCCGGTTCGGCATTCAGCATCCGGCCGAGTGAGGGAAATCCGAAGCCCGACGTGAAACGGTCGAACAGTCGATCCATCTCCGTCCGCAATGCCAGGAACGGGTCCGGCGTGCGGGCCACCGGCGCTTGCTTCTTTTCAACCGGCACTTGAGCCATATGCGTCCTCCATTGTCCACGAGATGAGGGCGGGGCAATTTCAGATGGTTTCCCCCGCCATCGAGAGAGATAGGTTGCCCAAAGGTCGCTGCGAGCCGTCCATTTCCTTCTTCACGTCTCCGCCACGACCAGCTCGTCGAAGACCTCGGTCACGCCCGGCGCTGCCCACGCCGCGCGGACGATTTCTTCCCGCTCCTTCCAGTCGCCGACGCGGCCGGTCAGGGTCACCTTGCCGCCGGTGACCGCAACGCCGACATTGCGTGCCTCGACCTCGGCACTGCGTTCGAGGGCGGCGCGGATCTTTGCGCGCACATCTTCCGCCTGCACCTGGGGTGCCACGGTGATGTTGTTGATCACCGCCCGGACGCCGCTCAGCTTGTGAATATCATGCTCCGCGGCGCTGCGCTGGAACTGCCAGGCCACCTCGCCGGTCAACGTGACGATTCCATGCTCGACGCGAACACCGATCCGCTCGGCCGGCACCGAAACGTCCCAGTTCAGAATGCGCAGAGCCCGCTCGGCAATCTCGTCGTCGGCAAGCTTGCGGTCCTCAGGCAGCCGGACCTCGATCTCCATCGCCACCGCCTTGACGCCGCGAACCCGGCGGGCGGCACGCTCGGCTGCGAACTTCTCCGTGTAGCTCCCGACATGGCCGGTCAACGTCACCACGCCGTTGCGCGCGATCACCCCGATATGCGCGGCTTCGATGCTCGGCTCGAACTCGAGCTCGTCGAGCACGCGTTGCTGCACGAGCAGATCGTCATCCATGATCCCGTCTCCCTCCGAAGCTGGCGGCCCATCGCGCGGCATTCTCCTCGCCGCCGGCCGACATGCGTTGATCTCGATCAACCGGCAGGGGCGGGCAGAGTCCCGAGCGAAATGGGCCGCAGTGGAGCGGAGGAATGGGAAGGGGGGATCAGGCGGTCTCGCCGTGGCGGCCGGATTCGAAAAGAAACCAAACGCGCCGCTCGGCCTCGTCGATCCAGGTCTCGATCAGGCTTGCGGTCGCCACGTCTCCGTGTTCGTCACACACACCGTGAGTTGCCCGCAGATGCTGGATAAGCTGCTGATTATCCTCCCTGAGCTCGGCCAGCATATCCTGCGGCGTCACGTACTCGGCGTCATTGTCGGCAAGCCGCTGCAGCCGGGCGATATGGCCGATCGAGCGCAGTGTCAGGCCGCCGATCTTGCGCACCCGTTCGGCAATATCGTCCGTGGTGGCAAAGATCTGGCTGCCCTGTTCATCGAGCAGGAGGTGATAGTCTCGGAAGTGCGGCCCGGAGACGTGCCAGTGGAAATTCTTTGTCTTCAGGTAGAGTGCAAACATATCCGCAAGCAGCGCGTTCAGAGCGGCGCTGATGTCCTTGGTCGCGTTTGCCCCGAGTCCCGTCGGGGTGGCGAGTGGCGCCGTTTGCCTTGCCTTGACGTCCTTGGCACTTGTCATCTCACTCTCCTCAGCAATTACGATCCGCTGCCTGGAGCCGGGACGGGCTTCACACCCGGCGGCCTTAGCCATCCGCCTCCGTCACTGCGGACGGCCGTAGCGCCCCATTATCTCCGCGGTCGCGAGCGTATTGAAGCGCAGCGCAGAGCCTACTGACGCGCCGGTCGCACCCGCGTCAAGCGGCAGCTTTGCAACTTTTACAGAATAGACCGTTATCTCGTAACGATGCGGCGACGCACCCGCCGGTGGGCAGGGGCCGCAATAGCCGGCCGGCCCAAAATCGCTCCGTCCTTCCTTCGCCCCTGGCGGCAGAAGGTCCGCGCCTTCATCCCCGGCGCCGGCGGGGAGGCTGTGCACGCTGGGCGGGATATCGAAGACGGTCCAATGCCACCAGCCCTTCCCGCCCGGCGCATCGGGGTCGAACATGGTGACCGCGAAACTCTTCGTGCCAGCCGGCTCGCCCGACCAGGCGAGCGCCGGAGACTGGTTCGCCCCCGTGCAGCCGTCCTGATCGAAGATCTGGGCGGACGGAACCGTTCCGCCATCGGGGAAGGCCGGGCTCGTCACGGTGAACCCGCCGGCGAACGCCGGCGCGGCAAGGATCAAGGGCGCCAGCCCCACAAGCCGAGCCCGCATCGTCTATTTCTTCCGTTCCTTTGGCCCTTTGGCCGTCCCTCTGGTCTTCCGCAGCCCGATGAGAGCACGGCGAGGGCCGGGCGGACAAGGAACGGGCAGGGACCGTGCGGTTCGTTTTCCCCGCATGAGCGGCCGCGAGCCCACGGCGCGCTGTCCCGGGTGTCGTATTCGCGATGGCATTCCCGCGGAGGCCGAGTGGCGGCAACGACAGAGGATCGCCAAGCGTCGGGCAGGTCGAGATCGGCGGACATTTCCACGGCGTTACGGTCGTTACGTGTTTCCCGGAGATCGAAATCAACACGTAGCCGGGATCGTAGAGCATTGCGCCGTTGAATCGGAGTTCGTCATGCAGCCGGCCATCGCGCTCGCGGGAAGAATAGCCTTCATCGCGAGCGATCCATGAGCTTCGGCATTCTCTTTCCGGTCATGACGCCGAAACTCCAGCCGATGGCGGAAGATTCCGTGACCGCGGCGCCCGCGGCTCTCGGGTGACCCGCGATTCTCTGGCGGCCCGCGGTTCTCTGACGAACGTGAGGAAAGGAACATCTCATGGGATTGCGAATTGGCGAGATCGCCCCCGACTTTCAAGCCCATACGACCGAAGGGATTATTCGCTTTCATGAATGGATCGGAGAGTCATGGTGCTTACTGTTCATGCACCAGAAGGGCCTCTCACCGATCTGCCTGACCGAGCCTGGTGAGCTGGCAAAGATCGGGTTCGAGTTCGAAAAACGCAATGTCAAGATCGTCGGTTTGACCATCGGTCCGATCCTGGTCGGTGACCGCGCCCTTTTGAGCGCCAGGGTCTGGCGCATGCGGCTCGCCTCGTCCCCCGGGGACGCCTCTCTTCACGTCACCGCCGAAAGTGAGAGCGAGCGCAAGGTCATTCTCATCGGGCCAGACAAAAGAGTGAGGTTGATCTTCCTCTATCCGGCGACCATGAGGCACGCGTTCGATGAGGTGCTGAGCGTCATCGATTCGCTGCAAGCGATGGCCGAGGACAAATCGATGGCCAGGGATATGATGAGGGATAAGGCGGCGATTCCGGCGCGATGGGAGGAAAGCGATGACGAAGTCATTGCCGATTCCGTCCCCGATGGAGAGGGCACGAAGGGTCCTTCGCTCGGCTGGATCAAGACACGGCCCGATCTTCGCCTTTCATCTCGTGCGGAGCAAATCGTCCGTCCGGTGCCTGTGAGTCGCTGAGGCCGCACGCGTCGGATCGCGGTGAAAGGGTTTCTTCCCCTGCCAATGTCGAAGATAACGGATCGAAGAGGAAGGAAGATGAATCGATTCCTGACAGTCTGCTACGGCTTGGTCGCTTATGCGGTGTTCCTTGGGGCGTTTCTCTACGCGGTCGGATTCGTCTCCGATCTGGTCGTGCCGAAAACCGTGGATACCGGTATTGCCCTGGTGCCTTCACAAGGAGTTCTTGTCGATATCCTGCTCTTGGCGTTGTTCGCCGTGCAGCATAGCGGGATGGCCAGAAGAGGCTTCAAGCGTTGGTGGACCCGGTTTGTGCCTGCCGCGATCGAACGAAGCACTTATGTGCTTTTTGCCAGCCTGGTTCTGATCCTTTTGTTCTGGCAGTGGCGACCCATTCCCGTGATCATCTGGCAGGTGCGTGATTCCGCAATGGCAGTGGTTTTGCTAGGGCTGTCATTCTGTGGCTGGTCCATCGTTCTTCTCAGCACATTCCTGATAAACCATTTCGAGCTCTTCGGCCTGCGCCAGACGCTCGATCGTCTTGACGCGCGCGACGCGGGCGCTCCGGTGCTGAGGACCCCGTTCTTGTACAAGCTCGTGCGCCACCCGATCTATCTCGGATTCATCATTGCTTTCTGGGCAACGCCTGTGATGACAGCGGGCCATCTTCTGTTCGCCGCAGTAACCACGAGCTATATCCTCATTGGCATCGCGCTGGAGGAACGGGACCTGGTCGCGCAGTTCGGCGATGAGTATCGGCGCTACCGCCAGCGGGTTCGGATGCTTGTGCCGATCCTGCGGAAATCATCGTGATCGCATAGGGCGATCCGCCAAGGGGGTGGGGAGGTTTGAAAGCCCCTTCCCCTTTTCCCCGATAGCTGAAATGAGTGGCGGAGAGAGTCTCCTCCGGCGATCATGCTCCAGAGCGTGATCGCCGGAGGTCGAATCACCGAACTCTTCCCCTGGCCGGGCTGCGGCCCTTCTCTTCATCCAGGCCGGCTGGCAAGATCATATTTGGGCCAATGGTAGGGCCTCTTCATGGATCATCGTCCACACATCATCGTCGTCGAAGACGAGCCGACGCAACGCCAGCTTCTGGTCGGCTATCTGACCAAGGAGAATTTTCGTGTCACCGGCGCGGAAGGAGGGGTGGCACTTCGCCGCCTCGTCGAACGTGAGTTACCGCATCTCGTGCTGCTCGATATCAACCTCCCCGGCGAGGATGGGCGCGCGTTGGCACGCTGGCTCAGGGAGAAAAGCAATCGCATCGGCATCATCATCGTGACGGTAGTCGGCGAAACCGCCGATCGTGTCATCGGATTGGAGAGCGGTGCCGATGACTATATTCCGAAGCCTTTCGAGCCGCGCGAGCTCCTCGCCAGGGTGAAAAGCCTGCTGCGCCGGGCGGCGGCAATCGCACCCAATCTTGGCTCGCGAGTGCGCATGGGGCGATGCGTGCTGGATCTCGAAAAGAAGGTGCTGAGCGATATCGGCAGGCACAAAGAGGAGATTCTGACGGCAAGCGAGTTCGACCTGCTTAAGATCTTCGTCGAGAACCCAAACCGCCCGCTCAATCGGGACTGGCTGCTGGAAGTGACTGCGCACCGCGAAATGGAGGGTTTCGATCGCTCCATAGATATGCGGGTTGCGCGCCTGCGCCGCAAACTCGAGCAGGACCCAAATCACCCGACCGCGATCCGTACCGTACGCGGTGTTGGCTATATGTTCGTCCCACCCAAGGATTGAATCGGGTCTCGCTGCTCTGCGACGGCAGTGAGCACGCGGCGCAGCTCCTTCGTCAGCGACTCGAATGCATGGGCCGAGCCAGGCCTGTCGCCCGTCTTGGCCGATCGTTCCAGGGCTGCCGCCGCCCGCGCGATGCCGGTCGCGCCGACCGTGCGTGCGGCCCCAAGGAGCCTGTGGGCAGAGGTTGCGACGATGGAAAGGCTTCCCGTCTGGAGCGCCTTGCCGATCTCGGTTTCGGACTCGGCGAGGGTCTGCGCGAATGTCCGCAGCAGGGACGCGAGCGCGGACGCGTCGCTGCCGAACCACGGCGCAAGCACCGCCGGGTCGATGATCTTATTCGTATCGGGCTGGCTCCGCGTTGGGTCTTCCTCGGCTCTTTCCGGCACAGGCAGCCAAGGGTCGAGGCAGGCGCGCAGCCGGGCCAGGCTCACGGGCTTGGTCACATAGCCATCCATCCCTGCGGCGAGAGAGCGCTGCGCTTCATCCGCCAGGGCATTGGCCGTCACGGCGATGACCCGTGTTCTCGGGGTACGGCCTGCGTCTTCCGCGGCACGAATGTGCCGCACCAGCGCATATCCATCCATCTCCGGCATGTAGAGATCGAGGAGAACAGTGAAATAGCGGCCGCGCTCCCAGGCCGCCAGCGCCGCAGCACCGTCATTCGCGGTATCCGCAACAATGCCCAGGATATCGAGCTGGCGCACAAGGACTTCACGATTGACTGCATGATCATCAACGACGAGCACGCGCAGCGCATCCTTGCGAGGGATCGCCATGCCTGAAAAAGAGCGCGGTTGCGGTGACATCCTTGCCGCCTCACCTATGGGCGCAGCACGCAGGGTGAGTGTTACAGTGAAGATCGAACCCACGCCGATCTCGCTTGCGACAGAGACATCCCCCTCCATGAGCTGCACCAAGCGGCGGACGATCGAGAGGCCGAGTCCCGAGCCACCGAAACGGCGCGTCGTCGCGCTGTCGGCCTGTGTGAAGGGTTGAAAGAGGCGGCGGCACTGTGCCTCAGTCAGTCCGATACCGGTATCGGAAACCGTCAGCGTCAGGCGTCTTTTCTGAACGCCAAGCGGCTCGGTCGCGGCCCGTATGCGGATATTGCCGCGTTCGGTGAATTTGACGGCGTTGCTGACAAGGTTGAACAGAATTTGCCGCACGCGGATCGGATCACCGGAAAGCGCATCGCTCGCCCCTGGAATGATCTCGGTATGGACTTCCAATCCTTTGGCGGCCGCCTGATGACCAAAGACCGTGACGATGCCGCCCACCAGTTCCGACAACGAGAACTCCGTCTCCTCGAGCTCCAATCTGCCTGCCTCGATCTTCGAAAAATCGAGCACGTCATCGATGATACGCAGCAAATCCTGCGCGGAATCGTGCATTGTTGCGATCATGCGCCGTTGCGGGCGATCCAGATTTTGATGGGCCAGCACCTCCATCATCCCGAGCACGCCATTGAGCGGCGTGCGCATTTCGTGGCTCATGGTGGCAAGAAAGGTCGATTTGGCTTGATTGGCTGCCTCGGCGACCGAGCGTTCGCGTTCGGCGGTGTCGCGGGCATCTTCAGCGACCTGTTTCGCAGCGGCAAGCGCCTCTTCGCGGTTTTTCAGCGCCTCGAACAGGCGCAAGGTCTCGATCGCGACGACGGCCTGGTCGGCGAAGGTCGTCATCAGGCTGGTATCTCTGGGCGTGAAAGGCCACGGCGTTGATCGGGTCAGCGCGATGACACCAACGCACATCCCCGCGTGCACAAGCGGGACGCCGAGCATGGTGCGAAATCCACCGAGCCGCTGTGATTCCACCCAGGTATATTCCGGGTCTGCGAGACAATCCGGGATGTGCACGATGGTTTTCGAAAGAGCCGTGCGCCCCACCAATGTATTGCGGCCCGGCGATATTGCCTGGCGCCACATATATTCGCGGTATTCGCCGGAGAAGCCGAAGCTCGCCGACAGGCGATAGGCGCCCTCCTTATGCTGGAAAATGAATGCGCAGTCGGCCTCGCAGAGCCTTGCTGCGGATTGGACGAGCGAGTCGAATACTGCTTGCAGATCGAATGTCGGGCGGCTGATGACCCTCAGCACATCGCTTGCGGTCAGCAGCGATTCCTCGACCCATTTGCGCTCCGTGATATCCCGCCAGATCATCAGCAGATTGCCATCGGCGAGCGGGCTGGCGGTGAATTCGACATGCCGTCCGCTCGCGGTGCGTCGGTCCTGACGCATGCCACCGGACCCGCGCATCGCGGCAATATGCCCGCGTACGATCTCATCCAGATTGCCCGAAGAGACGAAATCACCGCGTTTTGCCAGGAAGCGGATGATAGCCTCTCCCGGAGCGCCGATATGCGCGATCTCGGGCGGGCATTCCGCAAGAGCCAGGAATTGGGGATTGAGAAGACGCACCCGGAACGCGGGGTCGAACAGGATGACTCCCTCGC
>JASHVY010000425.1 GCA_030044345.1 Acetobacteraceae bacterium
ATGGAGCGAACTCTTGGAGCGGAGTTGACGCACCATCTGGGCTACGAGAATGGCGACGCTGCGGGCCGAGGCAGCGGCAACAGCCGCAACGGCTATTCGGAGAAGACGGTGCTGACGGAGGACGGCGCGGTCGAACTGGAGATCCCGCGCGATCGGGCCGGCACCTTCGAGTCGCAGCTGGTGCCCAAGGGCGTGACCCGGCTGGATGGGTTCGACGGCAAGATTATCTCGCTCTATGCGCGCGGGCTGACGGTCCGGGAGATCCAGGGGCACCTGAAGGAGCTCTACGGCACAGACGTTTCCCCGGACTTGATCAGCCGGGTCACCGACGCTGTGCTGGACGAGGTCAAGGAATGGCAGGCCCGGCCGCTCGACACCGTCTACCCGGTCGTCTTCTTCGACGCGCTCAGGGTGAAGATCCGCGACGAGGGTCTGGTCAAGAACAAGGCGATCTACGTCGCGCTTGCGCTCGATACGGACGGCCACAAGCACGTTCTCGGGCTCTGGATCGAACAGAGCGAGGGGGCCAAGTTTTGGCTCAAGGTGATGAACGACCTCAAGACCCGCGGCGTCCAGGACATCCTGATCGCCGTGGTCGACGGGCTCAAAGGATTCCCCGAGGCGATCGGCGCTGTCTTTCCCGAGACCGTTGTCCAAACCTGCATCGTTCACCTGATTCGGGGTCACGACATAGAACGGGCAGGATAGCACGGTTGGCGGCACGGACCGGGAACATGATCAGGCAGCGGCCTGGAGTGGTTGTGGTGTGCGGAGCGGCCTGAACCCGTCTGCGCTGAGATTGCTGTCTGCGTCCCAGAGGTAATCGCCGGTAAGGTTGATGTGCTGCCAGCCGAGCAGTGCATCGGGCACGCGCTCCCCGCCCCGACGCAAGGTATCGAGTGCGCGGCCGAGATAAACGGTATTCCACAGCGCGATGGCGGCGGTGACCAGGGCAAGGCCGCTGGCGCGATGCTGCTGTGCCTCGGTGGTTCGGTCGCGCAGGCGACCGAGACGATGGAAGCAGACAGCGCGGGCGAGCGCATTGCAGGGCTCGCCCTTGTTGAGTTCGGCGGTTGCTTGGCGCCGGAGTGCAGGCTGTTCCAGCCAATCGAGGGTGAACAACGTACGCTCGATGCGGCCGACCTCGCGCAATGCCAACGCCAGGCCGTTCTGGCGTGGGTAGGCGCCGAGCCGCTTGAGCATGAGCGAAGCGCTGACCACACCGGTGCGCACCGATGCTGCAAGGCGCAGCAAATCATCCCAGTGCGCCGCAATCATCTTTTCGTCGGGTCGATCGGCGATGAACGGCGCGAGCGAAGGCCAGGTGCCCGCCGTATCGAAGGCATAGAGTCGTCGCTCGGCGAGGTTCGGAATGCGCGGGGCGAATTGGAAGCCGAGCAGATGGGCAAGCGCGAAGACATGGTCGCTGACCCCGCCGCCGTCGGTGTGATGGGTGGCGATGGAGAGATCGGCCTCGTGATAGAGCAGGCCGTCGATGACGTGCGCGGCCTCGCCGGCGGGCGGGATCGCGGCGGTGTGGTAGGGCGCGTGTCGGGCGGAGTGGTGCGTGTAGAACAGCGCCGTTGTGTCGTGGCCGTAGCGTGCGTTGATGGCGCCGACCGCTTCCCCGCGGCCGGCGGTCGGGAAGTGTTGGCCATCCGAGCTGGACACGTCGGCGGCGCCGAAGGCGCCCGCCAAGGGATGCCGCTGCTGGGCGTCGACGATCGTGGCGAGGGCCTGGCGATAGGTGTCTTCGCGCACATGCCAGCCCGCAGTCCAGGCGAGCTGACGATAGCTCGCCACGGCGCAAGCATCGGCCATTCGTGTCAGGCCGAGATTGGTGGCGTCGGCGAGCACCACGGTGAGCACGACCCGGCGATCGCCCACCGGCAAACCTGTGTGTAGGTGGGTGAAGGTGCCGCTGAATCCGGTCCAGCGATCCACGTCATCGAGCACGCTGGTGATGCGCGCG
Source organism: Acetobacteraceae bacterium (assembly GCA_030044345.1). Classification (GTDB taxonomy): domain Bacteria; phylum Pseudomonadota; class Alphaproteobacteria; order Acetobacterales; family Acetobacteraceae; genus JAKAWQ01. Next base: position 1,973 of record JASHVY010000425.1, read on the forward strand.
TTGGGGAGCATGCCGTACAGCTGGGCCGCCAGATCCTCGGCCGCCTCGGGTGTGACCGCCTTGAGCGGCGTGACCTTCAGTTCGCCGTCCGTGATCCGCACGTCCTCAAGCCGGTCGTCAGCCGCTTTGGCTTCGACTTCGACGAGGCGACGCGCCAATAGCGTGCGGCGGTCGGCCAAATATGCCTCGGCCGTCGGGGGCGCCGCGACCGGCAAGGGGCCTGCTTCCCGCATGGCGGTAAACAAGGCGGGTGCGATGAGCTGATCCTCGATTGCGCGCCATTGCCGGCTGCCCTCGACCCAGATGTCCCCGGCGCGCAGCCGGTCGCGCAATGCCAGCAGGGTCGCAGCCTCCCAGATGCGGCGATCCGAACCGGCATCAAGCACCGCGTCCCGCCATGCCGGCCGCAGAAAGCCGATCGGCATATTACCCGCCCGCTTACGGCCACTGGTCGCGTAGGCACCGCGGAGCAGCTCGACGGCGCGCAGCGTCGGGGCGGCTGCCTGAATTGCCCGCAGCCGGAAAGCGCTGAGAAAGATCGGTCCGAGCCGGTGCAGCACCGGCCATGCGCGCGTCGCCAAGGCCGCAAGGTCCGTCTTGTCCGGCCGAACCAGGCGTGCGGCGTCAGCCACACTCGATTCGAGCCGCTTCCAGCCAATCGAGTGGGCAACCGCGTCGCCGAGATCGGTGCCGTCTTAGTTGGCTTCGATCAGCGCGGCACCCAGTGTCGCGAACAGGCGGACCTTGTCGTTGATCGCGCGCGCATCGCGCAGGACAGCCTGTTCCTCGCGGACTTCGGCGCGACGGAACATGCGGCCGACAGCGCGATCGAACAGGGCGACACCATCGTCGGTGAGACGCGTGATGGTGTCCAGGACCGTTGCGACCAGGGTCGCGCGCCGGCGCAGTGGCGACAAAGCGCGCAGATGCTGGGCACTGAAACGTCCACCCTCGCGCGCGAGCTTGCGCAGCCGCTCTGGATGCACTGCCTCGGTGCAGGCTGGGTCGAGACCGACAGCGCGCAGGCAGCCGAGTTGCTCGGCGATACGGGCCAGTGCCCGATGACCGGGCGCCGCCGGCGGCTGTCGCGACCATGCCAGCACGCTCATGGTCGCATCCTTCGGAGCGAGGAGCGCATCGAGTGCGGCGACCTGCTCAGGGCGCAAGGCGCGGGTGAGTTGGTCGGCGACATGGCGCTCGGCCAGGACAAGGGCGGCCGCGATGAGGCGTTCGACGACGCTTGGGCCAGGTGCCACGATCCGACGGCGCCGCAACTCCTCCATCAACGCCGCGGCGATCGTGGAAGCGTGTGTGGTCGCGAGCGCGACAGGCAGCAACCAGGACAGGAGTTCGCGCCCGTGACCCGGTGCGAACATCCGGAAACGGAACGTCTGACGCAGGCCGCCGAGCTGCTCACGCCGCGTCTGCGGCCGAGCAGCGTAGGACGCCAGCGCCTCCGGCCCGACGCGCAACTGCTCGGCCACGAACCGTAGTGCAGGTTTCGGGATCGCATCACCTGATCGCAGCAGCCGCCCGGGATAGCGAAAGGCGCAGAGCTGAAGGGCGTAACCGAGCTGGTTGGCATCTCCGCGGCGGCGGCCGATGGCGGCAAGATCGGCGTCGCTCAGGGTCCAGTGGCGGATGAGGTCGTGTTCGGCGGCAGGCAGCGCGAACAAGGCTTCGAGCTGACCTTCGGTCAGCGCGCGGCGTCTCGGCATGGTGGGGTGTCCCAGTTAAGGTTGTAGCCTGACTGCTATGGTTCGGACCCCAACAGGAACAAGGGTTTACGGGCCGGCCGCCGAGGAGAGTTCAACTGGGACAGCGCGCCGCCCTCTATTGCCGGGTCTCGCCCGCCGACCAGTCCTGCGCGCGGCAGGAGCGGGACCTCACGGCCTTTGCCGCTCGCGCTGGCTATGAAGTGGTCGGCACCTTCAAGGAAACCGGCTCGGGCGTGAAAGCCGAGCGCGGCGAGCGGCGGAAGGTCATCGCCCTGGCGCAGCAGCGAGAGATCGATGCTGTGCTGGTTACCGGGCTGTCGCGCTGGGGACGCAGCACGACCGACCTGCTGGCGACGTTGAAGGAATTGCAGGCGCGGCGCGTGTCAGTGATCGCGCTGAACGGCATGATGTTCGATCTCTCGACACCGCACGGCCGCATGATCGCGACCGTGCTGGCAGGCATCGCCGAGTTTGAGCGCGAGCTGATCCAGGAGCGCATCCGTTCTGGCATCGCCGCGGCAAAGGCGCGGGGCAAAAGACTCGGCCGCCAGCCCGGCCAGCGGCCGAAATCAGATCGCCTGGCGCCGAAGGTCCTGGCGCTCATCAGCCAAGGACGCAGCTACCGCATGATCGCTCGAGAGGTCGGGCCGAGCAAGAACACCGTCGCCGAGATCGTTAAGCGCACTCGACGTTCGCAGGACGAGGGAATTTCTGATGTCCGGTGACGTCACTAGCTTCGACGGTGGGCCGCGTCATCCTGTCTCGGTGAAAGGCGTCGTGCTACTCGGCAGTCGTATTCCATTGCTGCTCAATGAGCGTGATGAATGGGAATTGCCGGGTGGGCGGCTCGAAACAGGCGAGCAGCCCGAAACCTGTGTTGCGCGGGAGATCACCGAAGAACTCGGTCTGTCGGTGCGCGCCAAACTCCTGCTCGATGCTTGGGTCTATGAGGTTCTGCCCAGCAAAAGGGTTCTCATCCTGACCTATGGTTGCATCTTGATTAGTGGGAGCACTGAGACCGTGCAGGTAAGCTCCGAGCACCGGGACGCTCGCCTGTTAGAGATATGCGAGATTGACTCATTGCGTATCCCAGAGGGTTATCGCCGCTCGGTCAGTGCTTGGCTCGCGAGAACTGCTGCCCCGGCGGCGCGGAGCATGTGAAGCTGCCATCGTG
>JASHVY010000426.1 GCA_030044345.1 Acetobacteraceae bacterium
TCGTTTGTCCGTCTTTTCGTGGGTGCTGCGCGGGTCTTTTCGCGGATAGGGCGCCGCCGCACGGTGCGGCGATGATGCTGGGGGACCTTCGCTCCCTCACCGTGCTCGCCGATCACGGCCATTTTGGCTCCGCGGCGGCGGCCTTGCCCTATCAGCCGGGCCCTATCAGTCGGCCGGCGGGCGCTCGGCGTCATCCCCGCCTCGGAGCCTGTCTGCCCGCCGGGCTGATCCGCGCGCGACTTCCGCCCTTCCTCCGTGCGCCCGCTCGGCGATGAGAGGGGAGAGATCGCTCGTGCTCACCCGTCTCGCTCTCGCCGTTTGTTTTCTTGCGTGATTGAGGCCTGCGGTGATTCCACCTCCGGTCATCATGCTTCCTCGTGTCCTGCCCTCTCCGTTCGTCGCACTTCGCGGCGAACGGAGAGGGCAGGACACTGGAAGTAAGGAGCAAGGGTCCCTATGCCGTCCGCATTCCAATGCGACGGACTTCGGAATCGGGACACGAGAACCGCAATGAGAGGCGAGGAAGTGAGAGAGCCGGCGTACCGGCCTGCGGACTTCCCTTCATCGGAGATATCGAAGAAGGCGATTTTCATCACCATCGAAAGATCCAAAAACATCGACAAACGTCAATGTCGGGAGAGATTCTCTGCTGCGTGCCGCGTTTGCCGGGTCCCGCTGTCCTGATTGCCCGCATGAGTTGTGGCGACTTCTCATGAGATGCGATTTCGTCCAACTTTCTTCGCTCACGCATCCGCATCTGCAACCCGATCTTTCTTTTGAAACGTCCCGACGAAATGCGATCACCTGGGTTCACCTGGGTATAGAATCCTTGTGCGTATTCGTTTCAATAACGAAATATATAGGAATGATCACAAACAGCGAACCGTTTCGGCGGGCTTGAGACAAAATTGCGACCCAACAAAAAAACGACGCGAAAACTCCCGATATGATTCTCTGAGTGCGGTGAAGAGAATGATGGATGGGAGAGATTGTGCCTTCTCATGAGAGAGGGTTGCATTTTCAGGATACGATGTTCCAAATTCGATTAAGAGGAATCCACAAACATGGATGCGCCGCGAAATTGCCACGATGTTCGGGCCCCCTCCGAATCACGGAAATGTCCCACTGCACTGCGGCAAACTTTCTTGATATCCGCCGGGTGCATCGTTATGAGTGACTGCGTGTTCGCCTGAATGCGTGGTTCTGCCCGGCACCGGCGCACATTTGTGCGAAGTGGACTGTAAGGAAAATCCCAATGCGGGAATGGTACTTACTCCGGACAAAGACTGGCGAGGAGCGCAAGGCCCAGCGGTATCTGGATGGACTCGTGGAGGGCATTCTGCTGCCGCTCGGCAAGACACAGATCCGGCAGCGCAGTGGCACGGTTGAACGCATTGCTCCCCTTTTCCCTTGCTATCTCTTTGCCCTGTTCGCTCTTTCCCTCGCCGCGCGAAAGGTTCGATATACGCCCGGTGTGCGTGATATCGTCCAATTCGGCGGGCAGGCTGCGATCGTGCCGCACTGGGTGATCGATCAGTTGGCTCTGCGCTGCGCGGAGGGACCGGTCGCGCTGTCGAAGCCCTCGTTCTCTCCGGGCGATGCAATCAAGGTTCTGGACGGCCCTTTTCAGCGGTTCGAGGCGATTTTCGACGGCTATCTTTCAGGAACCGAGCGGGTTTCCGTTCTGCTGTCGATCATGAACGCAGAGCGGCGCGTTGTTTTGCCGACCCATATGGTGGCGGCAGCGGACTGACGCGTCCGGCGCACGGGCAGCGCGATAGCGCGTGCGATACGCCCCCGCGAGAGGGGCAAGCCTTGGGGAGAAAACGTGGTTGGCAACTTCTTCCTGCACCGCAGGGAGGGTATTGGCGGAAGCATGGACGCGGGCCGCAAGACAATCGGGTTTTTCGGGCGGGTTTCGTGGAAAGAAATGAGGAGAGTGGCCGGTACTTGCCTCATCTACTTGCCTCGTCCGGATTGGGCGGCACGGAGGTCCGGTTCGCGTCATCGACATTCGAGTGACTGGAATGGCGAGTGACTGGAATGGAGTACGGACTGAGATGATTGACGGCAGCACACGCTTGCGCGTTTCTCCGAGCGGCCACCGCGCCGGCAAGGTGCGGCGGCGTGCTCTGCTGAGCGCCGTCACTGGCACGCTCGCTCTGGCGGCCTGCGCGCCGAGTGATCCTCCTGCGATGCCGGCATCGTCGGCGATGCAGCCAGCCGCCATGACCAGCCTCGCGGCGTCAGGAGGGAGATGCACGGGATCGCCCGGCCTGATGGCTTTGTGGGAGAGCCGCATGGGCCAGCCGCCGGGACAGCAGCTCCAGCCGTTGGGGCCGGGTGACGAGCTGCGTATTTCGGTAGCCGGAATCAACGAGCTGCAGAACGAGGATGTCCAGGTCTCCGATTCAGGAACGATCGCGCTGCCCTATGCCGGCGTGGTCAATGTGCAGGGATTGAGCGTCGATGAAGCGGAGCAGGCGCTCGACCAGCGGTTCGGCGAATATATCCGCACCCCGGAGGTGCATATCGTCATGCAGCAGAACCGGAGCCAGGCGGTTGCCGTCATGGGGCTGGTGAGCAAGCCGATGCTCGTGCCGCTGACGATGCCGAATGAAACGATCATGGAGGTGATCGGCGAGGCCGGCGGGCTGACCAACGATGCTTCCCAGCGCATCCTTCTCATTCCGGGAGGGGCCGGCGGGCAGACAGCCTCACCCAGGATCATCGAAGCAAGCGCCAACCCGAATTCCATTCCGGGCGCTTCAGGGGCGGCTCAGGGAGAGGCCGCGCCCATTGTCGTCGATCTGCATGGCGGCGCCGATCAGGGTTGTCTCAACCTTCCGATGCGTGCCGGGGACACGATCCTCGTGCCGCCCGCGGGGAACGTGATGGTCGGCGGCTGGGTCGAGCGTCCGGGTGAAGTCCAGATCACCCCGGGGATGACCGTGCTGGGGGCGATCGAGGCCGCCGGCGGTGCCCTCTATACGTCCAATGTCGAAATCCTGAGGGCGGATCCGGAAGGAAAGCGCACCCGCACCCCGGTCGATCTTGCCGACGTGAAGAGCGGTCGGGAGCCGGACCCGACCGTGGAGGCCGGCGATGTCGTGATGGTGGAAGCCTCGACCTGGGGTGCGCTGCCCTATGCCTTCCATGAAATCTTCACCGGCCTCGGCTCGGGTATCGCCATTCCGATCCCCTAATCTGAACGCGAGATCTCAAGAGAAAACATGTCCGCATTGTCCGAGAATTCGGCTGGTCCAGCCGTTCCCGATCCAGCCGTTCCCAGCGGGGCGAGCTTCTTCGCGCGGGAGAGGTTGCATGCTTCCCTCGACGACGAGCAGGAGGGCATCGGCCTCAAGGATCTGTGGATCACGATCAGGAAGCGGCTCTGGCTGCTGATCGGGATCATGGCGGGCATCCTCCTGCTGGTCGGCATCATCACCGTTCGGAAAACCCCGCTCTATTCGGCAACCGCGATGCTTCTCCTCAAGCCGGACATTCCGCAGGTCCTGGATGTCCCGCAGTTGCAGCAGGAGAATGCCGGGACCGAAGAGCACGATTTCTACAAGACGCAATATTCGCTTGCGGACAGTCCGGAGGTCGCGGCCAGGGTCATCCGGACCTTGAACCTCGAAAAGAACCCGCTCTTCGCGGCAGCAAAGAAGCCTGCGGACTTCATCGGACAGGCCCGTGCCTTCTTCTCCCACCTCGTCACGACGATCGAATATCCCTGGCCGCATGCCGATCGACCGGGTGTGGAGATCCCGGCCGATCTCGGCGTGAAGCCGGAAATTATCGAGGCCTATCTCCGCATGCTCGATGTCGAGCCCGTTGCCGGCACGGAGCTCATGAACATCACCGCGACGACGCCGGACCCCATGCTCTCGGCGGAGATCGCCAATGCGCAGGCGAATGCCTATATCGACCGCGGGCTCGAGCTCCGCCGGGAAGCCGGTGAGATCGTGCAGACCTTCCTGCGCGCGCAGCTCGACACGATCGGCAAGCAGGTTCAGCAATCGGAGGCGGCGCTCAATGCGTACCGCCGCAAGATGGGAATCCTTGCCTTCCAGACGGACAATTCGAACACCCTGGCGGCGGATCGCATGGCCGAGCTCGAGAGGGCGCTGACGGACGCGGAGACGAATCGCATCCGCCTCGGCGCCGAGATGCAATTGATCGCAGCCGGTCATGACAGCTCGCTGCCGGAAGTGATCGACGATCGCACCATCGAGGCGCTTCAGCCGGAGGTTGACCGGCTCGCCGCCCAGTATGCCGGCATGGCCACCCAATTCACCGATCGCTGGCCGGCGCTCGCGAACGTCAAGGCGCGACTTGAGTCCGCCCGGGCGCAGCTTGACCAGGAAGTGGCGATCGTCACCGAAGGGGTGCGGCGGCAATATCAGGCAGCTTTGGTCCGGGAACAGCGGCTGGAAGCGCTGGTCGGGGCGGAGCGGAAGAAGGATTTCGCGTCCAACGATGCGGCGCTGCAGGACGCGATCCTCTCCCGCCGGGTGGAGACCAACCGCGAGCTTTACCGGACGGTTCTCAAGCGCATGCAGGAAGTGGGCATCGCCGACGAGGGCCCGGTCTCGAACGCGACGGTCGCGAGCGCGGCGAGCGTGCCGCAATTTCCTTCCTCTCCCAAGATCGTCAAGACCTTCGCCATCACCGTGATGGGCAGCCTGCTGATCGGGCTCGCGGTGGTTCTGGTGCTGGACAAGCTGGATAAGCGGTTCAAGAGCGTGGAGGAGATCGAGCGCGCGCTCAGGCTGCCAAAATTCGCCCTCATCCCGGATTTCACGACCGTCAAGCGGCTTCTTCCCGCTCCGAAAAGGGGGATGGCGCGAAATGTCCCGCAGGCGATCGCCGGACGGCAGATTTCCGGCAACGGGGGGATCATCAGCGCGCTCCATACACCCTCTTACAGCATGCACTACCAGCCCCTGCATGTCGCGATGCAGTTCTCCCGCGCCGGCGGCGCGCCGCGGATCATCATGTTCACGAGCGCGACGCCCCAGGAGGGGAAAACCGTCAGCGCGGCGGGCGCCGCCTTCGCCAGCTCCAGCATGGGGGGACGCACTTTGCTGATCGATGCCGATCTGCATCGCCCGCAATGCCACAATCTCGTCTCCACGGAGGACCCGATCGGCCTGAGCGACATTCTCGCCGGCCATCGCGGTTTCGCCGATGCCGTTCATAGCAGCGCCAACGGCGTGTTCGTCATTCCTGCCGGCTCGCGCGCGCCGAACCCGGCCGCGCTGATCGCGTCCCGGTCGATGCGCGAGCTTCTCGGCGTTCTCGGCAAGGCTTTCGATCACGTCTTTCTCGATACCGCGCCTGTGCTGGCCGCGAGCGAGACGATCGTGCTTGCCACGATGGTCGATGGCGTCGTCCTCGTCGTCGGCTCGGACACGCCCCGCAAGGCCGTTCTCGATGCCCATGCCGCGCTCCGGCGAGCAGGTGCCGTCGTTCTCGGCTTCGTCTTCAACCGCGTCGATATGCGGCTTCCGCAGCACCGCACCTACGGCACCTACCGAGCCTATGGCGGCTACGGGTCTTATGGCGCCGCCACGTACGAGAAGAGCGTCAGCGACGGGATGCCCAACAGCCCTGGTTCCTTCGGCGCCGATGGAGAAGCCGCGTGAGCGGGATGTTTGCCCGCCGGCGCGCCGCGATGCCGGGCCTCATCGCCCGGGCGGGCCGCCATATGCCCGGCCGGCGGTGCTGAACGATGGGCGTCCGTCGCGACACGCTTTACAATCTTGCCGGCTCCATTGCGCCGCTTGGCGTGAGCCTGCTGACGATCCCTCCCTATCTTCGGATCATCGGGGAAGCCCGCTATGGCATCCTCTCGATCGTCTGGCTCTTCATCGGCTACTTCGCCGTTTTCGATTTCGGGCTGTCCCGCTCCACCGCCTATCACCTGGCATGCCTGGTGGATCATCCGGATGAGGAACGCTCGCGCGTCTTCTGGACGGCGATGGCCCTCAACGCCTCTTTCGGCGTCATCGGCGGGGTCATCCTCTATCCCGTCGCCCTCGTCTGCTTCTCGCATTTCTTCAAGATGCCGGCGGGCATCCGGCACGAGGTTCTTGCCTCTCTGCCCTGGCTTATCCTGAGCGTGCCGCTCGCCACGATCGGCGGTGCCCTGAACGGGACGCTGGATGCGCGCAAGCGCTTCGCCTTCAACAACGGGATCAATCTCGTGGGAACGGCGATCGGGCAGGTGGTGCCGCTCGGCACGGCGCTGGTGCTCGGCCCTTCCCTGACGAACGTGATTCCGGCGGCGGTCATTGCGCGGATGGCGACGATGGTCCCGCTCTTCATCGGGGCGATCCGGTTCGTCCCCGCCGGATGGCCGCAGCGCGCGGAAGCGGGTGTCATTCGAGATCTGTTCAAATATGGAGGCTGGGTCTCGATCTCGAATCTCATATCACCGCTGCTCGCGACTCTGGACAAGATTCTGATCGGCGTCATTCTCGGCGCGGTCGATGTGACTTATTACGCGATCCCGGACCGGCTCACCCGCCAGGGGTCGATCCTGCCCGGCGCGATCGTGCGGGCGCTGTTTCCCGCCATGGCCGCCGCGACGCAAGAGCATGCCCAGGAGCAGGCGAAAGCCGCGCTCGATGTTCTCTCTGCGGCTTTGACGCTGATGATCACCGCGGGCATCCTGGCCATGCCCGTCTTCTTCTGGCTCTGGATCGGCAGGGGTTTTGCGCAGATTGCAACGCCGATCGGGGTTCTTCTCGCGCTCGGCATTCACGTCAATGGCCTGGCCTATGTCCCTTCATCCCTCCTGCAGGCACGCGGTCGGGTTGATCTCACGGCAAAATTCCATCTGATCGAGATCGTTCCCCATATCATCTGCCTCTATTTGGGCCTGCGCTATTTCGGCCTGCTGGGCGCGGCCGGCGCGATGCTGCTGGTGAGCGCGCTGGATGCCGTCCTTCTGTGCAGCGCCGCCCGCTTGCGCCTCTGGCGCCAGGCGGGGTTCTGGGTCTCCGCGGCGATTCTCGTGCTCTCCGTTCTCTCCGCGACCGAGCTCTCTCCACAGAACCCGAAGACCTATCTGATCTCCAGCCTGATCCTTCTTGCCGCGGCTGCCTATGCGGTCCTGTCCCTTCCCCCCATGCTGCGCCGCCAAATTCCCATGCCCATGGCGCTTCGCGCGAAGCAGACGATGCCATGAAGCGAATCTGCTTTGTTCTCCCGACGGACGGATCGCGCCCGGTCGGGGGCATCAAGATCGTCTATCAGTACGCGAACGGCCTGGTGCGGCGCGGATATGAGGTGTCCATCGTTCACACCTGCTTTATGAGTTCGTCGCGACCGCCGCTCATGCAAAAGATCAGGCGCTCGGTCGTGGATTATGTGAAGCAAACGCTCACGGCCGGCTGGCGCCCCGATGGCTGGTTTCCGCTCGACCCGGCCATCCGGCTTCACTGGATTCCGATCCTGCGACCCGCCTTTCTTCCGAAGGCCGATGCGTATGTGGCGACCTGGTGGCATACCGCGGAGCGGCTCGCGGAGTGGAAGATGAGTGCCCGCCGGCTCTACCTCATCCAGCATCTCGAGACGTGGGGCGGGCCCGAGGAACGGGTTCTGGCAACGTGGAAGGCGCCGCTCGAGAAGATCGTCATCGCCAAGTGGCTGGCCGAAATCGCCGCGCGGGAGGGCGAAAGCGCGGCCTATATTCCCAATGGCCTGGATTTCGAGCAGTTCGGTGTGGATCTGCCCGTCGAGCAGCGGAATCCGCGCCAGATCGCGATGCTCTACCATGACATGGAGTGGAAAGGGTCCAGGGACGGGTTGCAGGCGCTCACCATTCTGAAGCATCGCTATCCGGATCTGCAGGTGGAACTGTTCGGTGTGCCGGAGCAGCCGGCCAGGCTTCCGCATTGGATCACCTATCACCGCAATCCGCCCCAGAGCAGGCTTCGGGAATTGTATAACCGCGCCTCGATCTTCGTGTCCCCGAGCTGGGCGGAGGGTTGGCCCTTGCCGCCGGCGGAGGCGATGATGAGCGGGGCGGCCGTTGTGGCAACCGATATCGGCGGCCATCGGGAATATTGCGTGAACGGCCGGACGTCCCTTCTTGTCCCGCCGCGCGATCCCTCGGCGCTGGCGAACGCGGTTTCCGCCCTGATGGAGCAGGATGCGCTTCGCCGCATGATCGCCCGGGCGGGGAACGACAATATCCGCCAATTCACCTGGGCCCGCGCGCTTTCCGCGTTCGAGGAGGTTCTTGAGGATTCCCCCCGGGTCCGCATGCCGGCGATGTGTGATCGCGAACTCCGTGACGAGGACGAAAAAATGCTCCGCACGCCTATCGGCCAATCGGCGGGCGTTCGATGAGCGGCCAAGACCCGCACAGAGTGACGGGTGGAGCGGGGGCTTGCAGTATCCGGCAGCACCTCTCCATCTCCGTTGCGATGGCGACATACAATGGCGAGCGCTTTCTTGCGGAGCAGCTCGAAAGCCTTCTTCACCAGACACGACAGCCGGACGAGCTGATCGTCAGCGACGATGGCTCGACCGACAGGACATGCGAGCTCATTCGAAGCTTCGCCGCGAAAGCGCCGTTTCCAGTGCAGCTTCTCGCAAACAGCCGGAATCTCGGCGTCAACGGCAATTTCGACCGTGCCATTGCGGCGTGCCGGGGCGGACTCGTCTTTCCTTGCGACCATGACGATGTGTGGCTGCCGCAGAAGATCGAAAGAATGGCCGATGTTCTCGAGCAGAACGCGACCGCGGTGATGCTCATCAGCAACTCGGAGATCGTCGATCCGGAGCTGCGATCCACGGGGCGCAGCCTTTACACATTGCGGTTTCCGCAAACCGAGAAGCTGCATCCCAAGGGGGTCGAGACAATCCGGTTTCTTCTGGCGAGCTGGGCCGTTGCCGGCCACACGATGGCGTTTCGGCGCGTGCCGGCGCTTGCGATGCCGGCCAGCCGGATCGCGGCCGACTGCACTTACGATTTCACCCGGGCCCTCGTCGCCGGGGCGGCCCACGATATCGTAACGATACCGGACCGGCTGACGAAATACCGGAGGCACCAGGCACAGGTGACGAGCGAGTGGAGCCTTCCACCCACTCCGGCGGAAAGGCTGCGCCGGAAGGTCCAAAATATTTTCGCAAGCGAGAAGAACGCCGTTTCGGAAAGCAGGAAATTCGTTCGCGATCTCTTACAAATCTGTGACGGCCTGCGAGAGCTCGGGGCAGATCATGATGTGACGGAGTTTCTTCGGCAGCGGGCGGAGATGGTCCTGTTTCAGGCGAATCTTCGTTTGCGCCCGCGCGTTCAGAGGGTTCCCGGGATCGTTCTCGGTCTCGTCGGTGGACGGTACCACAAATATGCGGGCGGTGTGTTGACGGCCTTGCAGGACGCATGCCTCTCGCCGACCACCGAGCTGGCACGCTGAAGAACTCTGGCACGCTGAAGAGCTGAGGAACGGGGCGAAGGCGGCGCAATGGCGATCGTTGATCAAGTGGCGGGCAATCCCGGACAGGCCAGCCCGGAAGCTTCCGTCCCAAAGGTGCTGGCGGAGGAAGGGCAGGGCCGCGGTGGTGAAGGGACCGGTGTGACCACGTGGCCGAAAGTTTCCATCGCCATGGCGACCTACAATGGCGAGCGTTTCATCGAAGAACAGTTGGCGAGCCTGGCGGCACAGACCAGGCTTCCGGACGAGCTCGTCGTCAGTGACGATGGCTCTCAGGACGGAACGCTCGAAAGGGTTCGGATCTTTGCCGCCCAGGCGCCCTTTCCGGTTCGCATCCTCTGCAACCATCCGGGCCGCGGGGTGCTCGATAATTTCGATCGGGTCATCGCGGCCTGCCACGGCGACATCGTCTTTCCTTGCGATCAGGATGATGTCTGGCTGCCGCAGAAGCTTTCCGAGATGGCCGGCGCGCTGGCTCGTCACCCGAGCGCGGGGATGGTGATCAGCAATTCCGAGCTGGTCGATGAGCGGCTGCGTCCGACCGGGCGCAATCTCTATACGCGCAGGCTGCACGGGACCGAGCATCTCTATGCGCGCGGGCGGGAAGCCGTGCGCCTTGTCCTCGGGAGCGGCCTCGTCTTCGGTCACACCATGGCGTTCCGGACCCTGCCGCTGCTGATGAGGCCGGCATCTCTCGTGACGAGCCAATCCGCCTATGATGTCATCCGGGTGCTGCTGGCAGCCTCCTTCTTCGATCTCGTCGTCATTCCTCACGCCTTGACCAGGTACCGGCGGCACGAAAGCCAGGTGACTCCCTCGCGAGATGTCTCGCCCGGCCCGCTCGAGCGAATCCGCCAGCTCGTGGCCGGCTACGAATGGCAGGCGGCGACGAACGCGCGCTTCGCTCGCAATCTTTTGCAAATCTCCACGCAGCTCGAGACACTCGGGGTGGAGCACGACGTGATTCGCTTCCTTCGAGGCAAGATCCGCATGGCGACGATCCAGGAAGCGATGCCCCCCTCGAGATTGCGCCGTGTTCTGCCGGTGGCCGGCAATCTGGTGAGCGGGCGCTACCATCTCTATGCCAACGGAATATCGACAGCCTTGCGCCACCTGCTGATGGTTGTGCCGCGCTCGAGCGCGCAGTGATGCAGCTCATCTTGGTCTCGCGCGCAGTTTGAGAATCGCATGAATCCAACGGGGGATTGGAACAGGCATGAATGTCGTGAGCGAGGGCGGCCCGGTTGCCGCCGGTACGCGGCTGATCGTGGCCAACCGGGTAACGGTGCCGGAGCGGGGACGGCTGACAAAGGCCTGCGAGCAGGTCCTCCGCCGCATGATCGTCCGGCGCGATGACCGCGATGATCCGGCCCCTCTGCCGCGCGTCCCGCATCGTCTGCTCGCGGTCAAGGTTCACGGGATGGGTGATGCGGTGATGGTACGCTCACTGCTCGAAGAGCTGCGCAACCGGCACCCGCAAATGGAAATCGGCGTGCTGGTGGGCACAGCCACGCGGGACGTCATGAGCCTCGGCTCGGATTTTCGCGTGCATGCCTATGAGCAGAAAAATGCGGGTGTGCGGGCGATCGTTCGCAGCGCGATCGAAATTCGCCGCTCTTCCTACGAGGTTGTGCTCAACTTCGAGCAGGGTTCGCTTGCCGGAACCGCATTCCTCCGCGCCCTCGGCGTTCCCACGCATATCGGTTTCGTCCCGCTTCACGATGCGGCCAAGGCCGCGTTCCTCACACGGCCGCTGCGCTTCCGCGAAGGGGATTCGATGTGGGCATCGCTGATCCGGGCGATGCGTCTCGTCGATTCGGATTTTCCCGAGACCCCGGAGGTGTTTCCGCTACCGCTCAGCGCGGAAGCAAAGCACTTCGTGCGCGCGTGGTTGGAAGAGAAGGGGCTGGAAGAGAAAGGGCTGGAAGGGAAGGACGGGCGTCCCCGCACGAGACGGGTCGTGTTTCATATGGGCAGCGGTCCGGGCCAGCCTTTCCGCCGCTGGCCGGTCGAGCGGTTCGCAGCACTTGCGGAACGGCTGCGCGCGGAGGTTCCGGACCTTGTTGTGATCCTGACCGGAACCGCTCCCGAAAAACCGCTCATCACGACGTTTCTCTCCCAATGCAAGGCTCTCGCGATCGACGCGAGCGGGCTCGGTTCGATCGAACGCACCGCGTCACTGCTCGCCGAAAGCGATCTTCTCGTCAGCAACGATACGGGTGTGATGCATCTCGGGGCGGCCATGGGCGTGCCGACCGTCGGCATCTTCGGGCCGGACAGTCCCGGACGCTACGCGCCCGTGGGACCGCACACGGCCGCGGTGGTGGCAAGCGGCGTTCTTTGCAGCCCGTGCTCGAACATCTATCGGCTCCAGGTGCCCGGAAATTGTGTCAACCCCGACACCATCCGCTGCCTCCGCGAGGTGTCGGTGGATTCCGTCATCGCCGCGGCGAGAGGAATCGTGATCGGATCGTGGCTCGGCGAGGCCAAGGCCGGCACATGAGGGCGGACTATCGTCACGATCTTGGGACGATCGCCGGACCCGTGGTGGGGCAGAGAAGCGCGGCGGCGCGCGCTCGGCAACCGGTGCGGGTCTATATCAACGGGCGGTTCCTTCAGCAGCCGATCACCGGGGTCCAGCGCTACGCGCGCGAATTGCTGGCGGCGTGGGACCGGATGCTGGTGAGTGGCGAGATCGGCGGACAGGGGATCGAATTTCGGGTGCTCGCGCCGCGCGGCCCGATCGCTATGCCGAAGCTCGAGCGGATCCGCCTCCGCCAGGTCGGACGGCTCGGCGGGCATCTCTGGACACAGATTGAGCTGCCCTTCTTCGCGCGCGATGGCCTACTCTTCTCGCCGGGCAATATTCATCCGCTGTTCTCGCTTGGCCGCATGGGCGGCGTCGTCACCGTGCACGACCTCGCCTATGCCGCCTATCCCGATGCCTATTCGAAAGCGTTCCGCCTTCTCTACTCCCTCCTCGTCCCCGCGGCGCTGCGCCGAGCCGATGCCGTGATCACGGTATCCGATGCGGAAAAAACCCACATCCTTGGCCGCCATCCGGTGGCGAATGGCCGGATCCATGCCGTCCATCTCGGTGCGCCGAATGGTCGTGCCGCCGGGGAAGGCACCTCCGCATCAAATGAGACTTCAGCGAACCGGCCGTTCGTTCTTTGGGTGGGCACGCTCATCGCGAGGAAGAATCCTCAAGGCGTGATCGATGCCGTCGCACGGGTTAGTCAGGATACGCCGCTCGATCTGATCGTTGCCGGCGCGAGTCAGCCTGGTCTTCTCAAGGGGGGGCTTTCCCTGCCTCAGGAACTTCAAGGGCGGGTTCATTTCCACGGCCAGATCAATGACATTGCGGGGTTGCGCCGCCTCTACGAAAGCGCAATCGCGCTGGTCTTCCCGTCCTTCTACGAAAGCTTCGGCCTTCCGCCCCTGGAAGCCATGCGATTCGGCTGCCCCGTGATCGCCTCGGACATCCCGGCGCTCAGAGAAATCTGCGGCGATGCGGCGCTCTATGCCGATCCGCGCCAGCCGGCCGACATTGCACGCCGGATCCGCGGGCTTCTGAACGATCCGGCCCTTCGTGCCGAGCTTCGCGAGCGCGGGCTGCGGCGGGCGGCTTTCTTCACCTGGGAAAGATGCGCGCGGGAGACCTTCACGATCCTCTCCCGCGTTCTGGAACAGAGGCAGAGTAGCCGCCCCCTTCGCTGAATCGTTTTTTCAGCGCCGGTCGGCTTGCCGCGACCGAGCCCGCAACCGAACAATGACCACGACCCTTGCCCGAGGACGATCGATGCGGATTGCCATCGTTCACGAATGGCTGGAGACCTATGCCGGGTCCGAGCGCGTGGTGGAGCAGCTTCTCGCGATGTTTCCGAGCGCCGACCTTTTCGCCCTTGTCGATTTCCTGCCGCAAGGGCAGCGGCAATTCCTCCACGGGCGCGAGCCGCGCACCAGCTTCATCCAGAAGCTGCCCTTCGCCAGGAAAAGGTTCCGCACCTACCTGCCGCTCTTTCCCTTTGCAATCCAGCAATTCGATCTCGCGCCCTATGACCTTGTGATTTCCTCTTCTCACGCCGTCGCGAAAGGGGTGATCACCGGGCCTCATCAGTTGCATGTGAGCTACGTGCATTCGCCGATCCGATATGCTTGGGATCTCCAGGGCGAATATCTGCACACCAGCGGACTCGAACGGGGCCCGAAAAGCTGGTTCGCCCGCGCGACGCTGCACCGGCTGCGTCAATGGGATGTCGCGTCCGCCCATGGGGTGGACAGCTTCGTCGCGAATTCCCGCTTCGTGGCGCGACGGATCGCCAAGGTCTATGGACGCCGCGCCGCGGTGGTCTGGCCGCCGGTGGATACCGATGCATTCATGCCGGGCGGAGAGCGCAAGGACCACTACCTCGTGTTGGCCCGACAGGTCCCGTACAAGCGGATCGACCTCGTCGTGCAGGCTTTTGCCGCCATGCCGCAAAAGCGCCTCGTGGTCATCGGTGACGGGCCGGAAGCGGCGAAGATACGCCGGATGGCGCCGGAGAATGTCGCTCTCCTTGGCCGCCAGCCCTTCGAGGTGGCGCGAAAGCACATGCAATGCGCGCGGGCCTTCATCTATCCCGCCATCGAGGATTTCGGAATCGTCCTCGCCGAAGCTCAGGCCGCAGGAACGCCGGTGATCGCGCTCAGGCGCGGCGGTGCCGCGGATATCGTGCTCGACCTCGATTCGCGGACACCCACCGGTGTGCTTTTCGAGGAGCAGACTCCCGAGGCGATTGTCGAGGCTGTCGGACGTTTCGAGTCAGCGGAACACCGGATCGCCTGGCAGGCTTGCAGAAGCAATGCCGAAAGATTCTCGGTGGCTGCCTTCCAATCCGCCATGCGCCGATGCATCGATGAGGCCATGGCCATGCATGGCGATGATGGCCGGCTCTCCGGGCCTTCGTTGATTCTCCCCGCACCGGAGAGAC
>JASHVY010000427.1 GCA_030044345.1 Acetobacteraceae bacterium
GGCAGCGGGGCAACACTAAACCGCGTGACGGGCGGCAATCTCTCGACGATCTCGGGGCAGCTCGGCGCCACCGGCTCGGTCTATCTCATCAATCCCAACGGCGTGGTGGTGGGAGCGGGCGGCAAGGTGCTGACCGGCGGCAGCTTCGTCGCCTCCACCCGCGATGTCCCGAATGACCAGTTCATGAGCGGCGGTACGCTTACCTTCTTGGGCAACTCGAACGGGAGCGTGACGAACGAGGGCAGCATCACCTCGCAGAACGAGAACGTGGTGCTGATCGGCAAGGTGGTCGGCAATGCGGGCACGATTTATGCCCCCAATGGCACCGCGGCGCTGGCAGCAGGCAATCTGGTCCTGCTGAGCCCGGAGAACGGGCCGGCGGGCATCTATGTGGCACCGGACACGACGGCGAGCGGCGATGCCACCAATACCGGCACCATCAAGGCCGCGGCGGCGGCGCTCGCCTCCGCCTCCGGCAATGTCTATGCGCTGGTGGGCAATCGCGGCGGGGTGATCCAGGCCACCGGGACGACGACGGTTGCCGGCCAGGTGTGGCTGACGGCGCCCAACGGCACGGTCGAGGTCTCCGGCACGGTGGCGGCCACCAACGCGGACGGCTCGGGCGGGCAGATCGTCGCGGATGGGAAGACCACGACGCTCGATCCCACCGCGCAACTTTCCGCTTCCGGCACCAAGGGTGGCTCCGTCCTCGTCGGCATCGAGCCGGGTGTCACGAACGAGGCGGTCAGCACCACCATCTCTTCAGGGGCGCAGATTCTCGCCACCAGCGCCGGCAGTGCCGGTGGGCATATCGAGACCTCGGGCCAGTCCCTCACGCTCGGCAGTGCCACCATCGATGCCGGCCTCGGCGGCTCGTGGGTGATCGACCCGGTGGACCTTACGATCGATGCCACCGCCGCAGACACCATCGACAAGGCCCTGGACGGCAACACCAGCGTCACGCTGCTAACCACCGCGAACAGCGCTTCAGGCCTCGGCAAGCAATCATCCGGTCCCGGCGACATCAATATCGACGCGGCGATCCATTGGAGTAGCGCGGCGACACTCACGCTTTCGGCCTTTCACAGCGTCAATGTCGATGCGGCCATTACCGCCACGAGCAACGGCACGCTCGATATCGTCACCGACAACAATCAAGGCGGCAGGAGCAGCGGTGGCACCTTCAACATCGCCATGGGGCAGGGCGACGTTCAGTTCACCACCCTGGGCAAGGGCGCGCTCACCATCAACGGCAATAGCTACACGCTGATCTGGACCGTTCCCGAGCTGCAGAAGGTCGGCTCGAGCGGATATTACGTCCTCGCGAACAATCTTGACGCCAGTTCCACCCGCACAACGCGCTTCACCCCGATCGCCGAGAACGCAGGCTTCACCGGCACCTTCAACGGCCTCGGCAATAAGATCAGCAACTTGACCATCGACAATACGACAGACAAATTCGTGGGCTTGTTCGGGCAGGTCGGCCGCGGCGGCGTGGTCGCTAACATCGGCCTCATCAACGACTCAGTCATTGGCGCAGATATGCTCGCATATGTTGGCGGGCTTGTCGGGGAGAACGGCGGTACAATCACGGACTCCTACGCAACCGGCAAAGTCAGAGGCGGGGACCTCAGCATCGTCGGCGGGCTGGTCGGGAAGAATGACGGCGGCACGATTATGGACGCCTACGCCACCGACGAGGTCAGCGGCACCGACAACGAGGTCGGCGGACTGGTCGGATACAATGGTGGCACGGTCGAGGACGCCTACGCCACCGGCGCGGTCAGTGGCGGCGGCAACGAGGTCGGCGGACTGGTCGGATACAATGGCGGCACGATCGAGGAGGTCTACGCAACCGGCGCGGTCAGCGGCGGCGAGACCGGCGGGCTGGTCGGGTTCAATGATCGCGGCGGCACGATCAGGGACGCCTACGCGACCGGTGCGGTCACAGCCCGCCGGGCCCAAATCATCGGCGGACTGGTTGGGTTGAACCTTGGCACTATCAGGGACACTTACGCCACCGGCTCGGTCAGTGGTGAGGACAGCGCCATCGGCGGGCTGGTAGGCGTCAACTACGGCATAATCGAGGATACCTACTCCACCGGCACGGTCATCGACCGTGGCTCGCCCTCGGGGTCGGGGTTCTATGTCGGCGGGCTGGTAGGCGCCAACTACGGCACGGTGACGGACTCCTACTGGGACACGCAGACCAGTCGCCAGACGTCTGGCACGGGTACCGGCTCAGCTCAGGGCAGCACAGGGCTCCTCACGATTCAGTTCAAGCACGAGCTGCCTTTCGGCTTCTCTTCAAGCGTGTGGGGCAGCAATCCCAGCATCAACAATGGCTATCCGTACCTACTCGCGCTTCCGCTCAAATAGCGGGGAGCGAGCGAAAGGGTAGTATCTGAAGCACGCAGGAATCGCGGCTCCGCGGCTCCTTGCCGCCGGGCCGAATCCTGCATTCTGGCCTCAACGGTGGTTCAGGGTTGCTGGGATGCTTAGCCGCGGCGACAGGGTCTTGATAACTATTATTAACCATCCCATTTTAAGGTACGCAGAGGACCGAAGATGATCAGCGCAGATCTTGGCCCACAGCTTGAAAGCTTCGTCGCAAAGCTGGTCGAGTCGGGCCGCTACAACTCGAAAAGCGAGGTGCTGCGCGAAGGCGTGCGGCTCATTCAGGACCGGGAAGCCCGGCTGGCTGCGCTGGACGCTGCCATTGCGCGTGGAACTGCGGACGCCGATGCTGGCCGCACCAAGCCCGCAGACGAGGTTTTTGACCGTCTCGAAACCAAGTACCGCGCGATGGCGAAAAAGCCGACGTGATCGTCCATATTTCGGCTGAAGCCGAGGCCGATTTGGAATCCATCGGCGATCACATCGCGCGGGACAACCCCGTGCGGGCCGAGAGCTTTATTCAGGAGTTGCGCGCGAGGTGCGCGGAGCTTTCGGAAGTTCCTCACGCGTTCCCGCTTGTTCCGCGTTATGAGTCTCGCGGCGTCCGTCGCCGCGTGCACGGCAATTACCTGATTTTCTATCGCGTCCTGGGCTACAGGATTGTGGTGATTCACGTTCTGCATGGAGCGACGGATTATGCCCCGATCCTCTTTCCGTTGTAAGCCAGATCGACCGTGGGTTCGACCCGTTCGAGTGCAGCGGCACCGCCTCGACTGTAGCGAGCGGCTCCATCGCTTCGTCCGCAGCTCGGGTCAAATCCGCGCGCGGTGATCAGGTTTCCGGTACTCGCCTCTTTGGCGCCGCGATCCAGAGCGGAACCATGCACGCCTGCCGGCCGGTCGTCTGATCGGTGAAGGCCTGGCAGTGGGTGAGGGCGGTGCCGATATGGTTCCATCGCATCAACTCGAGCCAGCGAGAGACGTCCTGCGGGCTGCCCTGAAAGGGGGAGCGGGGAAAACCTGGTCTGGGTGGCGGTGGATCGGGAAGATCGATCCTTTCCGTTTGATGGGGGCGGTCATGGAGTGGGTGGTCAAGCTCGAGGCCAAAAGTGGCTGGGGAGAAGTGGAGGCGATCGAGGTTGACAGGCTCGAGCGGTGGGTTGTCGGGCTGACAGCCGAGGAAGTGGGTCTAACGCTGGCGGAGGGGAAGCAACTGCTCGGCGAACTCGTGGGGAGTGCTATGTGGCCGACACTGTGGGAGTGTCTGAATCTCTGTGTAAGTTCGGTTGTGGGTCAATGATTGCCGCCTCAGGTACCTGAGGCGGCAAAGCGGTCGCCGAACAGGATGGCAAACTGGCCCATCGCGGCGGTCCATTCAATGGGTCTTCGCCAATGGACGCCGGCGTTCTGGATCGCCAGATAGAGCAGTTTCATCGCCGCCTCGTCGGACGGGAA